>NZ_JALLGN010000006.1:0-248801 GCF_023072605.1 Brevibacterium sp. R8603A2 | reverse complement strand
CGAGGGCAAGAGCAAACGCGACATCATCCGCTGTCTGAAACGCTACGTGATCCGCGAGGTCTACCACCTCGTCAAGACCGACCCGCGAACCGGCGAAATCATGAGTTGACAACTATAGGAGCATCAACGCGCTCATGGAGACCGTGAACGGCCTGTTCAAGACCGAGTGCATCCGCACCACCGTCTTCCATCCTGGGCCCTTCAGGACGCTCTCGGACGTCGAGTACGCGACGGCCGGCTGGGTCGACTGGTACAACAATCGGCGCCTCCATGGCTCCCTCGGGATGCTCACCCCGATAGAGTTCGAGACGCTCCACTACGAGGCCCTCAACCGAGAGCCCGAACCCGCAAAGTAGCGGCAGAGAACCCGGGGCGGTTCATAGTGGCCGTCGCTGTCGCCATCGGAATGACCGGGCAACGATCAGACGACTCCGCGCAACGCTCGAGCGACACCGGATCCCAGGCCCCGGTCAGTCCCGTCGACGCGCATCTGCAGCAGTTCCAGACCCTCGCCGATGAACACGGCGACCGTGCTGCCGGCACTCCCGGGTACGAGGCCGCCGCCCAGTACGTCGAACAACAGTTGGCCAGCGCTGGATATCAGAGCAGGCGCCAGTACTTCACCTTCGAACACCGTGGTGAAGAGATCGAGTCCTTCAACATCATCGCGGAGACGGCCGGCGGCGACGACGACAACGTGATCATGCTCGGAGCCCACCTCGACGGGGTTCCGGACAGCCCAGCGATCAATGACAACGCCTCCGGCGTCGCGGCACTGCTGGAGGCCGCTACACAACTCAGCAACCAGGATGGGATCACCAATAAGGTGCGCTTCGCCTGGTGGGGCGCCGAGGAAATCCGCAGGACGCCCGGTTCCCGCCACTACGGGGACAGCCTGACCGCCCACGATCCTGATGAACTCGACCGCATCACCGCCTACATCAACATCGACATGATCGCCTCGCCCAACTACGTCATCGGAGTCTATGACGCACGGGAGTCAGATCCCGGGACCGCCGTCCCTGATGGGTCGGTGGCGGTCATGGACATTCTCACCGACTACTTCGACGCGCGGGAGCAGCGCTGGTCGACTACCCACTGGAACTTCGCTTCCGATCAAGTGGCGTTCACCGAGGCAGATGTTGCAGTGGGCGGGCTGTTCACCGGAAGCAGCGAGAGCAAATCCCGCAGAGACGCCGCCCTCTTCGGCGGAACAGCAGGACAGCCACGTGATCCCAACTACCACACCTCAGGTGATGACATCGGCAACATCAACGAGGAGGCGCTGAACATCATGACCGGCGCGATCTCCGATGTCGCCGACCGCTTGGCCCAGGAGGGACTCACATCGTCAGGCAACACCGATAACGAGCAGGAGGATCACCGGTCCAGCTCTAGCAGCAACCACGAATAAGGTCGGCAGCCGAAGCGACCCTGCCCCGCACGTCTGCACGAGTCCGCGCCACTGTGAAGATTCTGCGAAGATCGGTCGTCAGGGGCTGTGCTCGCCCGCGGCGGATCACTAGCGTCGAACATGGACCGGGCATTTTTCCGGTACCGACGACTGGGAGAAGAAGGAGCACTCCGATGACGCACATCAGCTCGATGATCGAAACCCATCCCAACGGCACCACTGACCTCGACGTCCAAAAACTGGCCGACTGCATCGCCGCCTGTTTCGAATGCGCCCAGACCTGCACCGCCTGTGCCGACGACTGTCTGGCCGAAGACATGGTCGCAGACCTGCGCAACTGCATCCGTCTCAACCTCGACTGCGCCGATATCTGCGCAACCACGGGCAGCATCCTTAGCCGCCGTACCGGGCAAAACCTCGCCACCGTTAAAGCCGTCCTCGAATCCTGCCGGACAGCATGCGCAGCATGCGCAGCCGAGTGCGAGAAACACGCCGACATGCACGAGCACTGCCGGGTCTGCGCTGAAGCATGCCGCCGCTGCGAACAGGCCTGCGCTGACCTCCTGGCCGTCATCGGCTGATTGTCACCGCCATTGTTCGGTCGGACCTCACGGGAGTAGAAGGTAGACAGCTGCGATCCGACAGGCTCAAGAGGTGTAAGTGTGGGGATCCCGTCCGTGAGCGGCCCCGGGCTGGTGCTCGGCATACGACAGCACCTCGGACAGCAGCCGGTGCACGTGCGCGTCACTGGCGGAGTAGTAGACGAACGTTCCTGCCCGTCGGGTCTGCACCAGGTTCGCGGCCCGCAGCTTCGCCAGATGCTGGCTGACCACCGTCGGCGACGCCTCGATCAGTTCGGCCAGTCTCGTGACGTTGCACTCCTCCTGCAGAAGCACCCACATGATCCGCACCCGTGTCGGATCGGCCAGAATCCGGAACGACTCGCTGGCCAGCCGGGCATGAGGACCATCGGGCACCTGCACCTGCGATCGGACATCCATGGCCTCAGCTTAACGTTCCCGCATAGTTGCGAAGATATGCAGGTATGCTGGCGGCATGTCTCCGCACGTTGACCCCGGGAGCGGCGGCCGGCAGAGCCACTCCCACACCCACACCGAGCCCGACGACAACCACGATCGCGAGCATCACCATGATCACGACCTAGCCGACGAAGATGCAGAACGGGTGGCCGGCGGGATCGGTGAAGATCACGATCGGCTCGTCCGGGTCGGCCCGGCCGTCCTCGATCTGCCGGGCACCGAGCTCGAGCGCCCGCGAGCGGTGCCGCTCGAGCTGTGCGGTGTCCTCGACGGTGAAGTCGAGGTGGAGCTGCTGGTGCACCTCGGTGCTCGGCCAGGTCGAGCGCGGCAGGTGCTCGGTCGGCTGGAACGCGAGCCGCTGACCGTCGGGCGAGACGAGGATGAGGAACTCCCCGTCGTGCTTCCCGCCCGGCTCGTCGCCCGGGCGGTACGGCCACCCCAGGAGCGCGCGGTAGAACTCCGCGAGTCCACGGTGGTCCTCGGCATCGAGCACGGTGGAGCGGAGGCGGGGGAACGTCTGCTCATCCATCCACCCAGCCTGCCACCGGGCCGCGGTCCTGTCAGCCCCGCGAGCCATCTCTCATTCCCCGGCGTTCGCCTCCCGCCCCGTGCTGAGACCTCGATTTCGGAAGGTCCCTGAGCGCCGATCCGCCGTTCTCTGCGGTTTCAGCGCGGGGTGCCTCGGCTCGAGGATTGACAGTCGGTGCGGGGCCGAACCCGCGGGCAGTGGCCCCCTGAGTGCGAAGTCCAACCCGCGGGAGTTCTCATCCCCGATTCGCGGCCGACGCGATTCCCGATCCGTGACCGGTTCGCGTTCGATAGTCTGCTCGTGACTCGATCTCCAGCGAAAGGCCCGCCATGTCGGCCACCGCCCGCCCGAAGTCCAGCCTCCTCCCGATCGCCGCCCGGACCGCCGGGGCCCTCGCCGGTGCGCTCGCCCTCACCGCCGGCACCTACGTCCTCCGCAACACCACCTACGCCCGGCTCGACCGGGCACGCGCCGAACGCGCCGGTTTCACCCTCCGTACGACGATGATCAACGGACACGGGATCCGGTTCGCCGAGGGCCCCGACGCCGGCCCGGCGCTCGTGCTCCTGCCCGGCCAGGTGAGCGACCTGTGGAACTACGCCCGCGTCATGCGCGACCTCTCCCGCGACTTCCATGTCTACGCCGTCGACATCCCCGGCCACGGTGGGTCCGAGCACGACCCCGAGCTCTACTCCGGTGCGGTGCTCGGGGAGCTGTTCGCCGACTTCATCGCCGGGGTCGTCGGCGAGCAGGCCATCGTCTCCGGGCACTCCTCGGGCGGGCTCATCGCCGCCTGGCTCGCCGCGTCCCGGCCCGAGGTGGTCGCCGCGCTCGTGCTCGAGGACCCCCCGTTCTTCTCCTCGGTGCTGCCGGCCGCGGAGAAGACCACGAACCACGTCGACCTCGCGACCACCGCCCACGCCTACCTCGCGCAGCACTCCCCGGGCTCGGGCCCGCCCGGCCAGCCCGGCCCGCCTGCGGCAGATCCGTCCGCGGCAGATCCGTCCGCGGCAGACCCGCGCGCCGCGGATTTCGTCGCCTACTACGCCGAGCACACCCCCATGCTCGACATGTTCGGCGACCTCGGCCCGCGCATGCGCGCCCAGGCGCTCGCCCAGCGAGCCGCTGACACCGCGCAGCCCGTGCGCTGGGCGCTCATGCCGCCGGTGCTCAACGAGTACTTCCGCGGGATGGGCGACTACGACCCGCGGTTCGGACAGGCCTTCTTCGACGGCAGCTTCCACGACCACTTCGACCACGCGCTCACTCTCGCCGCGATCAGCGCGCCCACCCTCCTCATCCACTGCAATTGGTTCCGCGACGAGGACGGCGTCCTTATGGCGGCGATGAGCGGCGAGGACGCGGAGCAGGCGCGCGATCTCATCCCCGACGTGCGATTCGAGCGGGTCGACTCCGGACACAGCTTCCACTTCGAGCACCCCCGCCGCTATGCCCGGCTGCTCCGCGGGTTCGCCGCCGACACCGTGGGCGAGGTCGACCTCCTCGACTGAGCCCGCCGGGCACCGCCGCCGCACTCGATCACCGTCCAGGTCGACCTCCTAGACTGGCCGGATGGACAGATCAGCGACCATGCGCCGACAGGCGCTGCGCACCCCCGGCCTCCGCTCGATCCGCCGCCCGATCGGCACCCGCGACACGCGCTCGGCGGCGGGATCTCCGCTGTCCTCCCCACCACCTGCCGAGGCGCCCGCCGCCTCCCCGACCGGGTCCGAGTTCGAGCTCCACTACGTGCGCACCGGCCCGGACACCTACCGGAGGTCACCGGACCCGGTGGCGCCGGCCTCGGGCACGGCGTCCGTCCCCCTCGTCATCCTCCCCGGCGGGCCCGGCCTCGCCTCGGCGCTGCCCTACGGTGAGGTGCGGAAGCAGGCGGCGGCGCGCGGCCTCGAGGTCATCATGATCGAGCACCGCGGAGTCGGGCTCTCCCGCCGTGACCTCGACGGCCACGACCTGCCCCGCGAGGCCCTGTCCGTCGCGCTCGCCGCTGAGGACATCGCTGCGGTGCTCGACGCCGAGCGCATCGAGCGGGCGGTCATCGTGGGCTCGTCCTACGGCACCTACCTCGCCCAGGCCTTCGCCGTCGAGCACCCCGAACGGGTCGCGGGCCTCGTCCTCGACTCCCCGATGCTCGCCGCGACGGACGAGAAGGTCGCCCGCGAGTACTCGCGCGACCTGCTGTTCCACGGCACCGCGGGGTCGCGGGAGACACGGCTGCTCGCGGCGAAGGTCCACGACCTCGTGACCTCCGGCGACGTCGACGAGCTCACGCTCGGCCGCGATGTGCGGATCATCTTCGAGTTCGCCGGGCCGCAGGTGCTCGACCGCTTCCTCAACCAGGTCAGGCTCGGCCGGGCGAAGCGCACGCTCGCGTTCCTCGACAAGGCCGGTTCCGGCGACATGGGCGACGGGCTGCCCTACTTCATGGAGTTCGACCTCGTCGGCGAGATCGCGTTCCGCGAGCTGAGCTTCTTCGCCGCCGGCGACGGCCGGATCTTCGACCAGACGCACGAGTTCGAGGCGATCCGGGCGCAGTACTCCGACTACGTCGGCGAGCCCTACGACCTGCCGGCGGCGCTGCCGGGCTTCGACTTCCCCGTCGTCGTGCTGTCCGGCGACCGCGACCTGCGCACACCCCGGCCCGTGGCCGAGGAGATCGTCCGGCTCGCACCGCAGGGTCGACTCGTCGCACTGCCGGAGCACGGGCACAGCGCGCTCGACACCCATCTGCGCGCGCTGCTCATCGCGTCCGAGACGGTCGCCACCGGGCGGGAGCCGGAGCTCGACTGGAACCCCGAGCGGTTCGCGCACCTCGACCACACCGGGGGGCCGTCCCGGTTCGTCGGTCCGCTGATCGATGCGAACCTCGCCCTCGACCGGATCCTCTCCCGCTGAGACCTCGATTTCGGACGGTTCCTGAGAGCGTTTTCGCCGGAGTTTGCGATGTCAGCGCGTGCGACCTGGCGCGGTCCCCGAGACCTGACAGCAGACGCCCAGGCCCTGATGACCGGTGCCGATAGACTGACGACGTTCACGCCTACAAGGAGGTCTGCCGTGTCCGACCCCAGCACCTCTCGATCGAATTCCTCTCCATCGAGCACTTCGGCATCGAGCTCCCCGTCCGCCGACGCCGCGTCACGAGGAACCTCGTCCACCGGCGCCTCATCCACTGACGTGTCGTCGTCGGGCTCCTCGGGCGCTGCCACCACGGAGTTCCCCTCCGACGCCCCGCTGCAGGTCGAGATCCACGACGGGATCATGACGCTCACGCTGCGCCGCCTCGAACGGCGCAACGCCGTGAACCAGGAGCTCGCCGATGCGCTCGACCGGGCCTTCGCCATCGCCGAGGCGACCGCCTCCGTCCGCGTCATCGTCCTCACCGGGGCGGGCGGGTACTTCTCCGCCGGCACCGACCTCAGCGAGGGCACCTCGCCGAAGACCCCGGACGGCGGCTCCTACGGCTTCGTCCGGCGCCGGCGCAGCGTGCCCGTCATCGCCGCGGTGGAGGGATTCGCCCTCGGCGGCGGGTTCGAGATGGTGCTGGCCTGCGATCTCGTCGTCGCCGCCCGCGACGCCCGCTTCGGTCTGCCCGAGGTCAAGCGCGGCGTGGTGGCGAACTGCGGGGCGTTCTTCCGCACCCCCGCAAAACTGCCGGCCACTGCCGCCACCGAGATGCTCCTCACCGGCGACCCGATCTCCGCGCCGCGCGCCGTCGAGCTCGGCCTCGTCAACACGGTGACCGAGCCCGGGCACGCGCTCGCCGGGGCGCTCGAGCTCGCCGGACGCATCACCGCGAACTCCCCGGTCGCCGTCGCGGAGACCACCCGGGCGCTCATCGAGGCGCGCGACCTCGCCGAGGAGCCGCTGTGGCCGCTCACCGACCGCGCCTCGCAGACCCTGTGGGCGTCCCCCGACCGGGAAGAGGGGATCCGCGCGTTCTTCGAGAAGCGCGAGCCGCGCTGGACGGTGCGCTGACCCGCCGCCGAGGTGTGATCGGGTCCCGAGGTGGGACACGGTGCCGAGGTGGGACAGGGCGCCGAGGCGCCGGCCACCTCGACCCCGGCGCCACCCGCCTCGGGAGCGACGTCAACTGACGACCCCTCGCCTGACTACTCCTCACCCGGCGGCGCCGAGCACCTCTTCGATCGCGGCCACCGCGGCCGCCGCTCCGTCCTCCGCCGCGAACTCCGCCTGCACCCGGTCCGCCGCCTGCCGGTAGCGCGGGTCCGTGAGCAGCGCGCGGACCGCTTCGGTGAGCCTGCGGGTCCCGGCGGCCCGGCGGGGGAGCGCGATGGCATTGCCCTCCCGAGCGCACACCGCGATGTTCCACGACTGCTCGGGCTGCATCCCCATCCCGACGAACGGCACCCCGGTGGCGCACGCCGTCTGCACCGTGCCCTGCCCGCCGTGGATCACCGCGGCGTCGACGAGCCCGCCCAGGCGGTGTGCCGGCAGCAGGTCGACCAGGTGCACGCGCTCCGGCAGCTCCGACTCGTCCCCGGGCTCGAGGAGGTGCCGGACGGGCGCGACGACCTCGACGTCGAGGTGGGCGAGCGATGCGACGGCGGCGAGCACGGTGCGGCGGTCTCCCGAGGAGCCGAGCGCCAGATATACGAGCGGGCGCGGGCCGGCGGCGAGCTCCCGGACCACTGGGGGCACCTCACCGGGCAGCTCGGCGAAGATCGGCCCTACCCGGCGGTACCCGGCCGGCAGGGAGTACCCGGCGAGCTCGGAACCCATGACGGTGAGGAGGTTGATGTCGCCCTCGAACAGCGCGGCCCCGGTGCGCAGGGGAGGGACCCCGACCTCCCGGGCGACGGCGGTGAAGGCGCGCGGCGCGATCGGCAGCCGGTCGTAGACGAGCCGGAAGGCGGCCGACCCCGCCGCATCGAGTGCACCGCGCACCGCACTGGACACCGCATCTGACACCGCATCGAGCGCACCGGACACCGCACCGGACACCGCAGCGAGGGCGCCCGGCAGCGGCCCGCTCGCGGGGACGAGTCCCAACCGGGCCGTCTGCTCGACGTGCGGGCGGGTGAGCGCGAAGGGGACGGCGTAGAACAGCGGCACCGCCTCGGCCCGGGCGGAGATCAGCGAGGTGACGTTCGTGCCCATGACGACCGCCTCGGCCCCGGTCTGCCGGATGAGGCGCCGTTCGGCGGTGACGCGGGCGCGCACCAGCCGGGTGCTGAACGGGTGGCGGATCGAGCGGCCCTGGTCGAGCGCGAGCGCCTGCGCCTGCTGATCCGGTGTCAGCACGGGGGCGAGCCTGCGCACCTCGAACCCGGCGTCGCGGATGAGGTGCGTGTACGGGTCCTCGTAGACCTGGAAGATCGCGCGCCACTCGGGGCCGAGCGCCCGGGCGATGACGATCATCCGGGTGGTCTCGGCGAGATTGAACGTCACCGGTGCGAAGATCAGGGTCCGCATACGGTCAGCGTAGCGGGGTCGCTCGGGGCGGCAGGGGTGGCAAGGTGGCAGGGGCGCGGGTTGCTGGGCTCAGTGCAGTGGCGGCTCAGGGGTGTGGGCGGTTCAGCGCAGTGGGCGGCTCAGGGGTGTGGGCGGCTCAGCGCAGCAGGCCACTCAGGGCAGTGGACTCGGCACTCGGGCGATGACCGGGAACCGGGGCCGGGCCTACACTCGGACCATGACGAACTGGCAGCCCGCCGAAGTCACGATCTGCGCCACCTGCGGCGTCGAGTTCTCCGCGCCCGTGCCCGAGGTGTGTCCCGTCTGCGCCGACGAGCGCCAGTTCGTACCGCGCTCGGGGCAGGAGTGGGCGCGCCGCTCCGAGCTCGAAGCCGCCGGCCACGCGGTGACGATCCGCGAGGTCGAACCCGGCCTGCACGCGCTGCGCGTGGAGCCGCGCCTGGGCATCGGCCAGACCTGCTACCTCGCCCGGACGGAACAGGGGAACCTGCTGTTCGACGTCCCGCCCTACCTCGACGCCGAGGCGGTCGCCGCAGTGGCCGAGCTCGGCGGGGTGGCGGCGATCGTCGCGAGCCACCCGCACATGTACGGTATGCAGCTCGAGTGGAGTGCGGCCTTCGACGACGCCCCGGTGTTCGTGTCCCGCGCGGACGCCGGCTGGGTGCAGCGCCGCACCCGGGCGGGCGCGGATGCCGGGGCGGGTGCGGGCCCGCCGGGTGACGCGGAGACCGCCGAGGCGGAGGGGCCGGCCGAGGCGGGTGCCGGCGCGAGTCCGCTCGTCGAGTACGACCGGCAGATCGAGCCGGTCCCGGGCGTGCTCGTGCGGCAGATCGGCGGGCATTTCTCCGGCAGCTCGATCGTGGTGTGGCGCTCGCCGGAGGACGGCGTCGGGGTGTTCCTCGGTGGCGACACCATCAGCCCGGTCGTGCGCAGCGGATGGGTGACCTTCATGCGGAGCTTCCCCAACTACCTGCCGCTGTCCGGCGCCGTCGTCCGGCGCATGGCCGACGCCGTGGCCGACCTCGACTTCGACCGGATGTACGGCAATTTCGGCCAGCAGCTCCGCACGGGTGGGAAGGCCGCGGTCGAGGAGTCGGCACAGCGCTACATCGCCTGGGTATCCGGGGAGTTCGACCACCTGACGTGAGGCTCCGGGCCCACCGGCGGCTGCTCGAGAGTGCAATCTCTGGAGGATCTCTTCCCAGAAACCTTCGAGGATTGCACTCTCAAGGTCAGAGGGTGCGGAGGAGCTCGGCGGTGGCGAGGGCGGCGGTCGCGGCCTCGTAGCCCTTGTCCTCGCGCGAATCCGGCAGGCCCGCACGGTCGAGCGCCTGTGCGTCCGTGTCGCAGGTGAGCAGCCCGAAGCCCACGGGGGTGCCCGTGTCGAGGGCGACCCGATTCAGCCCCTCGGTCGCAGCCGCGCACACGTAGTCGAAATGCGGGGTGCCGCCGCGGATGACGACGCCGAGCGCCACCACCGCAACGTGCGTCGCCGCGAGCCTCTGCGTCACGACCGGGAGCTCGAAGCTGCCCGGCACCCGCACGAGCCTCGCCTCGATCCCGGCCTCCGCGGCCGCCTTCTGCGCGCCGGCGATGAGTCCGTCCATGACCGTGTCGTGCCACGACGAGGCGACGATCGCCATGCTCAGTCCGCTGTCCGCGCTCGGCGCCAGATCCGGTGCTCCGTGGTGTGCCATCAGCCGGCTCTCCTCTGTTCGTCCATGTCGGTCCTCTCCATACGTTCGAAGGGTTCTGTCTGTTCGGTGGGTGCTGTCTGCTCGTCGGGTTCTGTTCGTTCGGTCGGCACTGCCTGGTCGAAGGACGCTGCCTGGTCGAAGGACGCTGCCTGGTCGAAGGACGCTGCCTGGTCGAATGGCACTGCCTGGTCGAATGGCCCTGTGCGTTCGGTGCTCGCCGCGCCTATCGCCTCTCCCGCAGCCTCCGTCCCATCTGTGCCGGCGGTGAGCGAGTGGTGCATGCGCACCCGCTTGGTCTCCAGGTAGCGGGCATTCTCCACGCGCACGGGCACCTCGATCGGCTCGCGCGCCTCGACTGCGATGCCGTGGGCTGTGAGCGCGGCGATCTTCGCGGGATTGTTCGTCAGCAGCCGGACCCGGTCGAGACCGAGCGCGGTGAGGATCGCCGCGGCGGCCGCGTAGCTGCGGGCGTCGTCGGCGAAGCCGAGCTCCCGGTTCGCATCGACCGTGTCGATGCCCTGCTCCTGGAGTGCATAGGCGGCGAGCTTGTTCGCCAGCCCGATCCCGCGCCCCTCGTGGTCGCGCAGGTAGACGAGCGTTCCGCCCTCGGCCGCGATCCGTCGCAGTGCGACGTGGAGCTGCTCGCCGCAGTCGCACCGGTGCGAGCCGAACACGTCTCCGGTCAGGCACTCCGAGTGCAGGCGGACGAGCGGAACCGTGCCGGCGGGCGTCTCCCCGCTGATGACGAGGTGCTCGACGCCGCCGACCGTCCACGCCTGAGCCCGCAGCCGACCGTGGGCGGAGGGGAGCGCGACGGGTGCGCCCGGGGCCGCCTCGGGAAGACTCGTTCCCGGCACTGGAGCTGTGGGTAGAGATGTTCCGGGCAGGACCGGCGTGGGCAGAGCCGGCGCGGCCGGCCGTGCTCCGGCGGTCGAGGTGGACGCCGAGGCACCGGCACCGGCCGTGCTCCCGCCGTCCGCCTCCCCGTCGTCGTGCGCCTCGAGCCAGGCGACGAGGTCCTCGATCGACACGGTGACGAGCCCGTGCTCCCGCCCGAAGGCGAGCAGCGCGTCGAGACGCATCATCGAGCCGTCGTCGTGGACGAGCTCGGCGATGACGGAGACCGGCTGCAGGCCGGCGAGCCGGGAGAGCTCGACGCCCGCCTCGGTGTGGCCGGGCCGTTCGCGCACCCCGCCGTCCTTCGCGATGAGCGGGAAGATGTGCCCGGGTCGGGAGAGCGCCTGCGGGCGCGGCCGGGCCTCGGCGAGCACGCGGACGGTCTGCGCGCGGTCGGCGGCGCTGATGCCGGTGCTCGTGTGTTCGATCGCGTCGCAGGACACGGTGTAGGCGGTGCCCTTGGGATCCTCGTTGACCGCGGTCATCGGCGGCAGCTCGAGCGCGCTCGCCCGTGCCGCAGTCATCGGGGTGCAGATCACGCCCGAGGTGTGCCGGACGATGAACCCCATCCATGCGGGCGTCGCGAGCTCGGCGGCCATGATGAGGTCGCCCTCGTTCTCGCGGTCCTCGTCGTCGACGACGATGATCGGCCGGCCGGCGCGGACCTCGGCGATCGCGGCGTCGATGGTGTCGAGGGTGCGGGCCGGCCGGTGCCGTGGCTGCCCCGGGTGCGCCTGGTCCTGGGCCCGCCCGTCCGGGGCGGGCGCTGCGGGGTGCGTGACGTGCAGCTGGGCGGTCATGACGGGTCTCCGATCGGGGCGAGGTCCGGGGTGGTGTGACCCCCGGTGGTGAATGAGAGGAGTCGGGCCGCGTACTTCGCGAGCACGTCGACCTCGACGTTGACCGTCCGGCCCACGGCCGCGGAGCCGAACACCGTGTGTTCGAGCGTGGCGGGGATGAGACCGACCTCCACCCAGGCGGGGGAGGCGCCCGGAGCGCTCACCGCGGTGAGCGTCAGGCTCGCCCCGTCGAGCGCGATCGAGCCCTTCTCCGCGGTGTACGGCGCGAGCTCGGCGGGCAGGTCGACGCGCATCCGCACCCAGCCGCCCTCGTCGTCGAACCGGCTGACGGTGCCGACGCCGTCGACGTGACCCTGCACCACATGCCCGTCGAAGCGGCCCCCGGCGGGCATGCAGCGCTCGAGGTCGACCCGGTCGCCGACGCGCAGCGAGCCGAGGTTCGTGCGCGCGAGGGTCTCGCCGATGACCTCGGCGGAGAACACGCCGGAGGGGTCCGTGCCGACCGGCCGGGTGCCGTGGGGGTCGTGGGTGCCGTGGGTGTCGTGGTCCGCGCCCGTGCCCGGCACCGCGGTGAGGCACACCCCGTTGACGGCGAGCGATCCGCCGCGCGGGAGGTCGGCGACGATCTCCCCGGCGGCGATGGTGATGCGGGCGAAACCGCCGTCGGGGCGGACGTCGACGGCGGTGACGGTCCCGAGCGATTCGATGATTCCGGTGAACATGGTGTCTCCTTCAGTGACTCGACAGGGCCGGCGCGGAAAGGCGGGGCGGGTCGTGGGTGACGGCAGGGGTGGGCGCGGGGGAGAGGGGCGGATCCGCGGTCCCCGCGAGGACGGCGGGGGTGCGTGCTCGTTCGTCGCCGGTGCTCTGCTCGCCGTCGTGCGCAACGGCGGGGACGAGGCGATGGAAGGTGTCGGGTCCGAGTCGCGCGGGTGCTGCGGGCCCGGCGGGGTCGGCGACGAAGCGGTGCGCCTCGGTCAGCGTCCCCACGCCCAGTCCGGCGAGGGCGGGCAGGCCGTCGCCGAGCAGGATCGGGGCGGTGTAGAGGTGGAGCTCGTCCACGAGTCCGGCGGCGAGGAACGCGCCGGCGATGTGCGCCCCGCCCTCGACGAGCACGTGCCCGACCTCGGCGGCTGCGAGTGCGCGCAGGGCGGCGAGCGGGTCGTGCGTGCGAAGGTGCAGGGTGCGCGGATCGCGGGCGAGGTGGGATCCGGCGGCGAGCTCGCGGAACCCCATGATCACCGGGAGCGGCTGCGCCCCGGCGGGGCGCCCGTCTGGGGTGCGGGCGGTGAGCCGCGGATCGTCGGCGAGCGCGGTGCCGGTGCCCACGAGGATCGCGTCGACCCGGGCGCGCAGGGTGTGGGCGTGGGTGCGGGACTCCGCCGAGGTGATCCACCGGCTCGTGCCGTCGACGGCGGCGATCCGGCCGTCGAGGCTCTGCGCGAGCTTGAGCGTGACATAGGGGCGGGCGGCGCGCTGGGCGGCGATCCAGCGGGCGTTGAGCCGCTCGGCCTCCTCCGCCCGGACGCCGGAGACGACCTCGACGCCGTGGGCGTGCAGATGGGCCGCGCCGCCGGAGGCACGGGGGTTGGGGTCGTCGATCGCGTGGACCACGCGCCGGATCCCGGCGTCGAGGAGGAACTGAGAGCACGGCCCGCTGCGCCCGGTGTGGTTGCAGGGCTCGAGGGTGACGACCATCGTCGCGGTCGTGAGGTCGATGCCGGCCGCGCGGGCGCGCTGCACCGCGTCGACCTCGGCGTGGGGCGTGCCGGCGCCGCGGTGCCAGCCGGTGACCACGGTGCCGTCCGCGGCGAGCACCGCCGCGCCGACGAGCGGGTTGGCCCCGCGCTCCCCGCGGGCCGCCGCCTCGAGCGCGGCGGACATCGCCCGCGCCTCCTGTGATGCCCGTGTCCCTGCATGTGACCGTGTCCCGGGGAACACCCGTGTCCCGGGGAACGCACGTGTCTCAGGGAATGCCTGTGTCTCCGGGAATGCCCCGGCCTCCGGGAACGCCTGTGTCTCCGGGAACGACGGAACCGTCCGGTCTGCGTCCACTGTCTCCTCCTGGTCTGCACCGGGAGGAGGGAGGATCGTCACCGAACGGTTCGATGAATGCAGGGGATGCGTTCGACTGCGAAGTCGAGACGGCACACCCGTGCGCGTCGAGTTCCTCCCATCCAGACTTTGACTGTCGGTCTCGGAATCTCACCGAGTCAACCGGATCTCCCTGCTGCTGCAGGTCGAGCGGCTCGCGGACTGTACCGCCGGTACGGAATCTCACCGTCCCCGGAACTTCGTGGGCCCAGCATACAGACGTTCGGCGGGGAGTGGCGCGATGGTCCCTCATGGTGAGACGGGTCACACGGACTGCGGTGCAGTCACACGGACTGCTGTGCGCAGTGATCTCGTCCGGCCGACTGTGCTGTCCCCGCCGTCCGATCGTGCGCCGCCCGCTTCACCCGCACCGCCTGTATCGCCCGCGCTGCCGTAACGCTTCCGTAACGGGTCGGGAGGTCTGCGGGGTGTGACGGGGATTACTTCATAGGGTGAGTGGTGACCGACGCACCCGGACACTCCGGCGCGATCCCAGTGATCGCACCGGGCTCCGGCCGCAACCGAATCCGGTCGCAACTGACACCGATCGCAACTGACACCGACGTCGACAGGGGACCGCATCATGCGCACTCGCACCACACTTCTCACCGCCGGACTGGCCTCGGCCGCACTCGTCCTCTCCGCCTGCGGAGGCGGCAGCGGCGGCAGCGGCGGAGGTGACGGATCCGCCGAGGGCGGCGGCGACCTCGGCACCGAATTCATCACCATCGCCACCGGCGGATCCTCCGGCGTCTACTACCAGGTCGGGGCCGGCATGTCCGAGCTGCTCGCCGACCAGCTCGGCTCCGACACCTCGGTGCAGGCGACCGGCGCCTCGGTGGAGAACATCACCCTGCTCACCGAGGGCGGCGCAGAGGTCGCCTTCGCGATGGCCGATGCCACGACCCAAGCGCTCGAGGGCGCGGGCCCGTTCGAGGAGAACGGCGCGGTCGACTCCCTGCCGGCGATCGCGAGCCTCTACGACCAGTACCTCCAGCTCATCACCGTCGAGGGCAGCGGGATCGAATCCGTCGAGGACCTGGCCGGCAAGCGCGTCTCCGTGGGCGATATCAACTCCGGCGTCGAGCTCAACGCCCGCACCGTCGTCGACGCCTACGGCATGAGCTACGACGACTTCACCGCCGACTACCTGTCCTACGCCGAGGCGATCGACCAGATGAAGAACGGGCAGGTGCAGGCGGCGTTCGTCACCAGCGGTCTGCCGAACTCCGCGGTGACCGACCTGTCGACCACCGAGGACGTCGTGGTCGTGCCGATCACCGGTGAGGGGCGCGAGACCCTGCTCAACGACTACGACTACTTCGGGGAGGGCGAGGTGCCCGCCGATGTCTACGACACCGCCGAGGCCGCGGAGACCCTGACCATCCCGAACCTCCTGCTCGCCAGCCCCGAGCTCAGCGAGGACGCGGTCTACGACATCACCAAGGCGATCTTCGACAACATCGACCAGGTGCACGCCACGCACAACGCGGCGAAGGACATCACGCTCGAGAACGCGACCGATGTCACCGTCACCGACATCCACCCGGGTGCGCAGCGCTACTACGACGAAGCCGGCAGCTGATCCCATGAGCACGACGGCCGGCACCTCGGGGGCGCGATCGCGATGATCGCGCGCCGCGGGGTGCTGGCCGCCGCACTCGCACTGCCGCTCCTGACCTCGGCGACCCCGGTCACCGCGCTCGTGGTGCGGGAGCAGCGGCCCGGCAGGCGGGAGTTCGCCCGGATCCCGGTGGGCCAGGGCGACATCGTCGAGTTCTCCTGGATCCACTCCGTCGACGGCACCCCGTGGACGGAGTTCTACCGGGTGGCCGGGCGCGGACTCGTCCTCGACTGCACCGAGATGAGCCTCACCGGCGCGGGGACCCCGTCGAGCGCGCCGGAGGTCAGCTACTCCGGGGACCAGACCCGGATGTGCGGTCTCGACCTCACCTTCGACGCAGTGCGCTGGATCCACTCCCACGCCGTCGACCACCGCATCGTCGTCGGCGGCGCCCTGCTCATCGCTCCCGAAGCCGTCCCCCATCACTGCCGCGCCGAGCTGGCAGTCGTCTGAAAGCGAAGAGTCCCATGAGCCACACCCCGCAGCCCCTGGCCGAGGCCGAGGTCGTCGACCAGGAGACGCTGGAGAAGTACGACCGCGAATCGCGCACGCGCAAGGTCGAGACGACCTTCCTCAAGTGGCCGGTGACGATCGTCGCGGTCGCCCTGTCGGTCTACCACGTGTGGACCGCGCTGCTCGGCACGCCGCCCACACTGGTCCACCGCAGCATCCACGTCGCCGCGATCCTCGTGCTCGCCTTCTCGATCTACCGGCCGTACCAGAAGGAGAAGCGCGACACCATCCCCTGGTTCGACTACATCCTCATCGCCGCCTCGGCCGCGGTCGCGATCTACCTCGCGACGAACTACGAGTCGATCGTCACCCGCGGCGGGCGCTTCGAGATGATCGACGTGGTCATGGGCGGAGTGCTCCTGTTCGTCGTCCTCGAAGGGGCCCGGCGGCTCACCGGCTGGATCCTGCCGGCGCTCGCGGTCCTCTTCATCGTCTACGACTACTACGGGCGGTCGATGCCCGGGCTGTTCCGGCACCGCGGCTACGACTTCGACACCATCCTCAACTTCATGCTCACCACCACCGAGGGCGTCTACTCCACCGCCGTCGGGGTGTCCTCGACCTACATCTTCCTCTTCATCCTGTTCGGCGCCTTCCTGCAGAAGTCGGGGATGGGGCAGTTCTTCAACGACATCGCCCTCGCACTGGCCGGCCAGACGCGCGGCGGGCCCGCCAAGGTCGCCGTCATCGCCTCGGGATTCCTCGGATCGATCAACGGTTCGGCGATCGCCAACGTCGTCACCACCGGCGCCTTCACCATCCCGCTGATGAAGAAGATCGGGTACAAGCCGAACTTCGCCGGCGGCGTCGAGGCCTCCGCCTCGGTCGGCGGGCAGATCCTGCCCCCGATCATGGGTGCGGCCGCTTTCATCATGGCCGAGACGCTCGGCATCCCCTACCGCACGATCGCGCTCGTTGCGATCGTCCCCGCGCTGCTCTACTACATCGGCATCATCATGCAGGTGCACCTGCGGGCCACCCGGCTCGGCCTCAAGGGGATCTCGCGGGAGAACCTGCCGCTCGTCATGGACGTGCTCAAGGAGCGCGGCCACCTGCTCATCCCGCTCGCCTACCTGCTCTACATGCTGTTCTTCAGCGGCTTCACCATCCTCTTCGCCGCGGTCACCACGATCTTCGTCACCGTGATCGTCGCGATGCTCCGGAAGACCACCCGCATGGGTCTCGGCGACATCATCGGCGCCCTGCGCGACGGTGCGATCACCGCGGTGTCCGTCGCGGTTGCGTGCGCCTGCGTGGGCATCATCGTCGGCGTCGCCACCCAGACCGGGTTCGGGGTCAAGCTCGCGAACGCGATCGTGACGATCGGCGGCGGGTTCCTGCTGCCGACGCTCATCATGACGGCGCTCGCCTGCATCATCCTCGGCATGGGACTGCCGTCGATCCCGGCCTACATCATCACCGCGACGATGGCCGCCCCCGCGCTCACCCAGCTCGGGGTGGAGCCGCTCGCGGCGCACATGTTCGTGTTCTACTTCGGGCTCTTCGCCAACATCACCCCGCCCGTAGCGCTCGCGGCCTTCGCGGCAGCCGGGCTGTCCGGAGGCGATCCGATGCGCACCGGCTTCGCGGCGATGAAGCTCGCGCTCGCCGGGTACGTGGTGCCGTTCGTGTTCGTCTACAACCCGGTGCTCCTCATGCAGGACGTGCAGGTGCTCGAGGCGATCCAGGTGATCGTCACCGCGACCGTCGGAGTGCTCCTGCTGGCCGTCGCCGCGGAGGGCTTCCTCATGGTCGCCGTGCCCTGGGTGCTGCGGATCGCGCTGGTGGTCGGGTCCGTGCTGTTCCTCACCCCGGACAGCCTGCTCGACCTCATCGGGATCGGCGTGCTCGTGCTCTCACTCGGTGCGATCGCCCTCATGGCGAAGAAGCGGAACGAGCTGTCGTGGAGGAACATCTGAGCCCACCGCTGTTCCCGGATCGGAACATGCGCACGGGGCAGGGACCGCGGTGCGGCGCCTACCCTGGAGTCGACAGCACCGCGACAGTCGGCCCATGCGAAAGGACTCACACCCATGCGCACACACTCCTCCCTGCGGACCCTCGTTCCCATGGCACTCGGCAGCACCCTGCTGCTCGTCGGGTGTTCCTCCGGCGGGGGTGAGCCGGCCGGTGGCGAGGAAAACCCCGCCCCCGGTCAGGAGGCTTCGGCGGAGCAGCCGGAGCAGCCCGCCGAGGAGCCTGCTCCCGCCGCCGTGACCAATGAGCAGATCCGCACCGCGATCGAGGCGATCGACGTCGAGGGCGTCGACCTCACGGTCACCGATTCCGCGGCCACCGAGGGCGCGGACGAGGCGCTCGACGAGAACCAGGTCGAGCCGGCGGAGTGCCGGGCGGCGCTCGAGAACATGCCGGGCGTCGGCAGCTCGGAGAGCGCAGCCGTCTCCGGCATCGCGAACAACGGGATGATGTTCGGCGGCTCGGCCCTCGAGGATGCACAGACCGCCGAGGAGCTGCTCGCCGCCCAGGAGCAGATGCCGGAGCGGTGCGCGGAGTTCACGATGACGAACGCGGCGGGCGAGACCGGTGAGGTCGCCATCGCCCCGTACGACCAGGCACCGGAAGGGGCGACGGGATACACGATGACGACGCAGGCCGGCGGGGTCGCCATCGACGTGAACATCGTCTTCGGAACCGTGGGCAATGCCTTCGTCCTCGGCGCGTTCGTGCCGGAGATGGCTGTCGACGGGCAGCAGAAGCTCGACGAGGGATACGGGCAGCTCGTCGAGTCCCTCGAATCGCAGGCCGGCTGACGGGCAGGCTCCGCGACAGGTCGATCTCGCCGCAGGCCGGCGACCGATCGGACGGGGACCGATCGGTCCGGGACCGGCCGATCGGCCGGGCCGGATCCACCGGCCGGGCCGGACGGGTCAGTCGGCGTCGGCGGTGAAGCGCTGCTCGGTGCCGGGGGAGTCATCCGAGCGGGTCCACGTGCACACGAGCTCGTCGCGGGAGCCGAAGCGCACGAGGTGCCGACCGACGACGCCCTCGAAGCGCTCGACGGAATCGGCGGTGGCCGTGAGCTCGATGTCGAGGGAGTCACCGCGGTCGGTGAGTGCGGCGAGCACGGACCCGTCTGCGAACTCGATCGTGCCCTTGCCGGTGTCGGCATCCCACACGCCCGGCACCTTGCGGCTCATGTGCGACACGAGCTGCTTGGCGTAGCGCGCGGGGCGGTCGGTGCGCACGTGCGCGGTCGAGATCACAGGGTGCTCGGAGGATTCGCTCATGCGATGGAGTCTACTGCCGGGATCGTGGTGCCCCTCTCCCGTGCCCGGGCATCTTCCGTGTCCGTGCCTCTCCCGTGTCCGTGCCCGGACCTAGACTCGGGACCATGGACAGCAGCGAACTCCGGACCCAGGCCCTCAGCGCACTGCGCGAACTCACCGGTCGTCCCGACGCGGAGTTCCATCCCGGGCAGTTCGAGGCGATCGAGGCGCTCGTCGCCGGTCGCCG
This sequence comes from Brevibacterium sp. R8603A2, assembly GCF_023072605.1. NCBI lineage: Bacteria > Bacillati > Actinomycetota > Actinomycetes > Micrococcales > Brevibacteriaceae > Brevibacterium > Brevibacterium sp. R8603A2. Next base: position 229,268 of record NZ_JALLGN010000006.1, on the reverse strand, counting down.
CCGCACCCTCGTCGTGCAGCGCACCGGTTGGGGCAAATCCGCCGTCTACTTCGTCGCCGCCCGGCTGCTCCGTGCCGCCGGCCGCGGCCCGTCCCTCATCATCTCCCCGCTGCTCGCCCTCATGCGCGACCAGGTGGGGGCCGCCGAACGCGCCGGGGTCCGCGCCGTCACCCTCAACTCCTCGAACGTCACGGAGTGGGACTCGGTGCTCGCCGCGCTCGGCGACGGCGCCGTCGACGTCCTCCTCATCTCCCCGGAGCGGCTCAACAACCCGAAGTTCCGCGACCACGTGCTCCAGAACCTCCTCACCGAGGTCGGCATGATCGTCGTCGACGAGGCGCACTGCATCTCCGACTGGGGGCACGACTTCCGGCCCGACTACCGGCGCATCGGCGCCCTGCTCGCCGAGCTCCCGGCGGACCTGCCTGTGCTCGCGACGACGGCGACGGCCAACGAGCGGGTGGTCGCCGATGTCGCCGAGCAGCTCGGCGCGGACACCCTGGTGATCCGCGGCCCCCTGTCGCGGGCCTCGCTGCGCCTCGGCGTCGCCCCGGTGCGCCCGCCGAGCGAGCGGATCGCCTGGCTCGGTGAGCGCCTGGGGGACTTCCCCGGATCAGGCATCATCTACACGTTGACCGTCGCCGCCGCCCAGGACACCGCCCGCGCCCTGCGATCCGCGGGCTGGGACGTCGCCGCCTACACCGGGGGCACCGACCCGGAGGAGCGCGAACGGCTCGAGGGCGACCTCAAGGCGAACCGGCTCAAGGCGCTCGTCGCCACCTCCGCGCTCGGCATGGGATTCGACAAACCCGACCTCGGATTCGTCGTCCACCTCGGTGCGCCGTCCTCCCCGGTGGCGTACTACCAGCAGGTCGGCCGTGCCGGCCGTGCCACGGAGTCCGCCGACGTCCTGCTTCTGCCCGGCGCGGAGGACTCCGACATCTGGGAGTACTTCGCGACCGCGTCGATGCCCGCGGAGGACGATGCCGCCGCAGTCCTCGCAGCCCTCACCGACGCCGGCGGGGAGCCGCTGTCCGTGCCGCGGCTGGAGACCCTCGTGGGCGTCAAGCGCGCCCGCCTCGACCTGCTCCTCAAGACCCTCCAGGTCGACGGTGCCGTGGATCGGGTGGCCGGCGGGTTCGTCTCCACCGGCCGCGGGTGGACCTACGATGCCGAGCGCTACGCCAACGTCGCCGCCGCGCGGAAGCGGGAGGCACAGGCGATGCTCGACTACGAGGCGACGGGCGGCTGCCGCATGCGGTTCCTCGCCGAGCAGCTCGACGACCCGGAGGCCGCCGACTGCGGACGGTGCGACACCTGCGCCGGCCAGTGGTGGTCCGACGAGGTCTCCGACTCCGGACGCTCCGCCGCCCGCTCGGTGCTCAGCGCGGTCGGGCTGCCGGTCGAACCCCGCGCCTCGTGGCCGTCCGGGCTCCCGTCGATCGGGGTCGACCTCAAGGGGAGGATCCCGGAATCGGAGCGCAGCGCCGTCGGCCGGGTCGTCGCGCGGCTCACCGACCTCGGCCCCGGGCAGCTGCTGCGCGGATTCCTGGCGCCCGGGGCGGAGGACCTGCCCGTCCCGCCGGAGATCGGCGCGCACTGCCTCCGCGTGCTCGCGGACTGGGGCTGGGACGCCCGGCCCGAGGTCGTCGTCTCCATCCCCAACGCGCGCCGTCCCACGACGGTCGCCTCGCTCGCCGCGGAGCTCGCCCGCGTGGGCCGGCTGCACGACGGCGGGCCGCTGACGGCCCGCCGGGAGACCGGCAGCCCCGACGTCAACAGTGCGTTCCGCGTGCGCGACGTCCACGACGCCTTCGCCGTGAGCCCCGAGCTCGGCGCCGCGGTCGAGGGCCGCACGGTGCTGCTCGTCGACGACGAGATCGTGTCCCGCTGGACCATGACGGCGGCCGCCCGGGAGCTCCGCCGTGCGGGTGCCGCGGCCGTCCTGCCCTTCGCGCTCGCCCTGCGCGCCTGAGCCACGTCTGCGGGTGCGCGGTCTGCAGGTGCGCGCCCGCACCACGTCGCCGGCTGCGCGCCGGGTGGGCCGGGCGGCGCCTCGACCTCGGTGAGGAGATCCTCAGAAGCGGTGGGTGACGCTGATCGCGGAGCCGAGCATCGACCCGGTGCGGTACTCGACCGGGGTGTCGCCGGAGGCGGAGATGCGGGTGTAGGCGAGCAGCGGGGTGCCGGGCTCGCACTCGAGCGCGGCGGCCTCCTCCGCATCGGCCGCGACCGCCCGGAGTGTCTCCCTGCCCCCGTCCACGCTGATGCCGCAGACCACGCTGAGCTCCCGGTACACGCTCGTATGGGTGAAGTCGAGATCGGTGAGCGGCTCGGCGTACCGCAGCGGGATCCAGCTGTGACCCAGCGAGATCGGCGGGCCGTCGGGGTGGTAGGTCCAGGCGAGGTGGAGGAGCGCGGTGTCGGATTCCACGCCGAGATGCGCCGCCGCCTCCTTGTTGAGCTCGGCCCGCTGGACCGTCGTGTGGGTCGTGCCCCGGGAGATGTCGCCCTCGAGTGGGGGCAGCAGGCTGTGGACCGGGCCGCTCGAGGTCCACGGGTCGGTGGTCTGGACCTGGGGCGCGCGGCCGCGGTGGGAGATGATGATGCCGGCCTCGCGCAGCGGGCGCAGTGCCTGGCGCACTGTCCCTCGGCTCACGCCGTACTCCTCGGCGAGCTGCACCTCACCGGGGAAGCCTTCGGTGAACTCGCCGGAGTAGATCCGGGAGCTGAGGTCGTCGTGGATGCGCTTCCATACCGGGTTGGGGCGCGTGGTACCGCTTTCGGCACGGGAGAACAACGTCAGGACCTTTCGGTGGACAAAGCAGTGGGTCGGCCATTTGAGGACGGGGTGAGGCAACGCGCCGTGTTGATGACAGACGGAATCCGGCGGATTCCCGGTCACTGTACACCGGTTTGACTGAACATTCTGCCGTTCAATGACATTCCACCGAGATGGGATCGCTCCATGCGGCCCGCATGCAAGGCAGCGGCCGTCCGGGTTCATGGTGCGGAAGGGCGATCATGCGAGTGGTGCTCGAAACTGCGTATAGGAGATCCTACCTCCGCTCAGGCCACGGTGGGCCAGGCATTCGGCCGGCAGCCGTCGAGCCCCTTCGACTGCTGATGCATGAGAGGAGCGGGCTCCCCGTCACCGGGGCAGCTGACGTGACCGTGCCCGAGCGCGTGCCCGACCTCGTGGTTGACGAGATACTGGCGGTAGACCTCGAGCGACTCGAAATCCTCCGTGCCCTGCATCCAGCGCTTGGCGTTGAGGTTGACGTTCGGGCCGTTGCGGCACGAGAGCTCGCCGTCGGTGATGAGCGGTGCGCACATCCGGTCCACGGTGTCGGGGCTCGCGATGCTGATCACCGAGTCGGCCTCCGCGGTGTCGACGACGAGTTCGAAGGCGACGCCGTCGAGCGTCTGCCAGCCGCGTTCGTCCTGGAGAGTCGCGATGACGAACTCCGCGGCTTCATCCGCGTCGATAGGCATGTCGTCCTCGACCCGGATGGCGACGGCGAAGGGCCGGCCGTCCTCGGTCGACGGTTCCACCGGCTCATCGCTGCTCGCCCACTCGCCGCTGCCGGAGACGGGGACCTCGGTGGGTGTCGGAGTGCCCGGGGCGGCCTGCCCGGGTGCCGGGATCGATTCCGGGGCGACGGCCGCGGTCGGCGTGGCCCCGGCGTTCACCTGGTGTGCGGAGTCCGCCGGGGTGCAGGCGGAGACGGCGAGCACGAGGGACGCGGCGGCAAGCGGCAGCATCGGGCGCGGGGGATGCATGCTCGTCATCGTAGTCGACGCCCGGCGCCGCGACGGGACCCCGCACATCCGGTGCGGGGATCCGCAGGCCCGGTTCAGGGTTCCAATGCCAAGCTGTTCGAGCGCCTGCCGGGTTCAGCCGCGCAAGGAGCGCATGGCGCGCATGGCGCGCTGCTGGGCCACGGTGTCTACGGCGCGGAGCACGGCGATCCGCACGGGCCTGCGGGGTGTGCCGGCGCCTCGGCCCGGGGCCGGATCCGTGGAAGCCGGGAAAGCCGTGGACGAGGTCAGGCCTGGGCGTCCTTCGCCTGCTTGTTCGCCTTCGCGCCGGACCACACGGCGATGAGGACGACGAGGCCGAGGCTGATCCACAGCGCGTAGCGGTCGATGGTCTGGATGACGTCGACGGCCGCCTGGCCGAGCGAGTAGCCGAGCAGTGCGACACCGACGGTGAGGATGAGGCAGGCGAGGAAATCGGCGATGAGGAACACCCACAATCGCATCCCGCTCCAGCCGGCGACGAGCCATACGAGGGTCCCGGGGATGCCGGGCACGCGGCTGATGACGACGAGGAGGAAGAGGAGCCACGGGGGCATCCGGCGGAACTTCTCGACCTGCCGGCGCTGCCGGTCGGTGGAGGTGAAGATGTTGAGGATGCCGTCGCCCCAACGGCGGCCGGCGAGCCAGAACAGCCAGTCGAACTTCGTCATCCCGACGAAACCGGCGACGAGCACGAGCCAGAGCGGGAACTCGCCCACCCGCGCATAGGCGGCTGCGCCGACGATCGCGGTCTTCGCGCCGGTGAGGAACTCGAGGAGAATCGGCTGGTGCGCGATGAGGAACGGCCGGAACGGCATCATGCCCAGGTAGAACGCTGGGACGGCGAAGATCGCGAACAGTAGGAACTTGTCCGTCGGAGCCGCCGCGCCCTTCCACGGCTTGAGGTCGTCCCAGGACTGGGGCGGCTCCTTCTTCATGCCGCCGGCGGTGTCTGCGCTGTCCGCGGAAGCCGAGCCGTCAGCAGGAGCGGTGACCGTGGATGACGCCGTGTCCGCAGGTGATGCGGTGTCCTCGGCTTGGGTGCTGTCGCTCGCCGGGCCGGGTGCGCCCGGGGATTCGGGGCGCGGGGATGACGGTTCGGGGACCACGGTCTGTCCTTCGGTGTCGGGGTGGGCGCAGAGTGATCGAGCGGCGCGAGGAGCGCGGAGCCCGCCGGGGTCCGCAGGCGTTCGTGTCATGGTAGCCGGTGAAGCCGGGCGGGTGGTGCCACCGCTCTCCGAGACGGCCTGCGGAGGCGGTCGGGCTCTGGGTCGCCTGCCAATTCGTCCTGGAGCGGCCTGTGGTCAGGGCAACCCTCGCGGGCCGGGTCGGACTGGGGTGCGCGGAACGGGTGCTCGGGTCACCCGCGGCGGCCGGCCACGACGATGAGGGCGATCCCGCCGCCGGCCATCAGCACGCTCACTCCGGCGACGAGGGAGGCGACCAGGCGGAAGTTCGCGGCGATATCGTCGAACGCCTCGGTGTTCCCGCCGCCGCCCAAGAGGAACAGGCCGAACGGCATGATGAAGATCAGCACCGCCGCGGCGATGCCGAGCAGACCGAGGACGAGGAGCGTCACGCCGGGGGCGATGAAGTGGCGCCTCTTCCGAGGCGCGCCCGGGGCTCCCCCGGGCTGCGGGGGCGCAGGCGGCGCGCCGGGTGGTGGAGGGGGCGGGGCCTGACCCCGGCCCCCGCTGGGTGGGGGTGGCCGGTGGGGGTTCCGTGCTGGGCCGGTCATGGTGTGCTCCCGCTCATCCTCGTCGTGTGGTCCTCTCCGGACTCTCCCGCAGCGGCCGGTCTTGCGCAAGCCGGTGCGGAGAACGGCGCGCCTGCGGGCCGGGCAGACTCTACACTCATGATGAGGCCGGAGCGGTGCGGGCACCACCGTCGTGCCTGTCGAGGACGAGCAGGGAAGGGGCGCCCATGGAGATCGCGGAGCCGATCGGCCGGATGGCCCTTTTCGGCCCCGAGCACCTGACCGCGCTCGCCGGGATCGTCGTCGGGGCGGTCGTCCTCGTGGTCATGGCGCGGCGGAAGCGCGGCACCCGCACCGAGCTCCGGATCACCCGTGCGACCGGATGGGTGCTCCTCGTCGTGGCCGTGGGGTGGACGGTGTGGGGGATGCTGCCGAGCCACTGGGACATCGGTCAGTCGCTGCCCTTCCACTTCTCCGACGTGCTCCGCATCGTCACTGCGATCGCCCTCATCACCCGCGCGGGCTGGGCGATCGCCATCACCTACTACTGGGGGCTCACGCTCAACCTCCAGTCGGTCGTCACCCCCGACCTCAACTACATGCAGAACCCCGAGCTCGAGTTCACCGTGTACTGGATCCTCCACGCCCTCGCCCAGTGGGCGCCGATCGTCCTCGTCTGGGGGCTGGGCTACCGGCCCACCTGGCGCGGCTTCGGCGTCGCCTACGTGTCGGCGCTCGCCTGGGCCGTCCTCGCGGCGGCGGTCAACTGCGCCACCGGAGCGAACTACGGCTACCTGGCGCAGGCGCCGGCCGGGTTCTCCGTGCTCGACCTGCTCGGCGGCTGGCCGTGGTACATCGGTGTGGAGATCGCCGTCGTCGCCGTCGTCTGGATGCTCATGACCCTGCCGTGGTCGGAGCCCGAGCGCCTCACCCGCGCCCCGGTCGTCGACTGCTGGCGCTGCGTGCGCCGCTGGGACGGAACGCCCGTGCGGCCGCGCGGGCGAGCGTCGGCCTAGCACTCGGAGCCCGGAGATCACCGGGTGGACCGGAGAAACTTGTCCGGCGACCGGAATAAAACCCCGCTGAGCAAAGTTGAGTCAGGTGTACGCAACTTTCGTGATCGTGGTTTGACACCGCGATCGCGGCGTTCAAGACTTGAGCCAATGGCGCTCAATGTGTTCGGGCGCGCGGTTCCGCTCCGGTTCCCCGGGCGGGGCCCCGCTCCAGGGGCCACGGTCGGAAGTCCGGCCGCGGAGCCGTCCGGCCGAGCACATCGGGGCACCGGCTCGCACAACTACGAAAAGGAGTTCCACTCATGGCACGTGCAGTAGGCATCGACCTCGGTACCACCAATTCGGTCGTCGCCGTCCTCGAGGGCGGCGAGCCCAAGGTGATCGCGAACGCCGAGGGCGGACGCACCACCCCCTCGGTCGTCGCGGTGAACAAGAACGGCGACTCGCTCGTCGGCGAGATCGCCAAGCGTCAGGCTGTCACCAACGTCAAGAACACCGTCGCCTCCGTCAAGCGCCACATGGGCACCGACTGGAGCACCGAGATCGGCGGCAAGACCCTGACCGCCCCGGAGATCTCTGCCCGCATCCTCCAGAAGCTCAAGCACGATGCCGAGGAGTACCTGCAGGAGGAGGTCACGGACGCCGTCATCACCGTCCCGGCCTACTACAACGACGCCCAGCGTCAGGCCACCAAGGACGCCGGGCAGATCGCCGGCCTCAACGTCCTGCGCATCATCAACGAGCCCACCGCCGCCGCCCTGGCCTACGGCCTCGAGCGCGGCAAGGAGGACGAGCTCATCCTCGTCTTCGACCTCGGTGGAGGCACCTTCGACGTCTCCCTGCTCGAGGTCGGCAAGGACGAGGACGACTTCTCCACCATCCAGGTGCGCGCCACCTCGGGCGACAACAAGCTCGGCGGCGACGACTGGGATCAGCGGATCGTCGACTGGCTCGTGTCCGAGGTCAAGAACGGCTACGGCGTCGATCTGTCCAAGGACACCACTGCGATGCAGCGCCTCAAGGAGGCCGCTGAGCAGGCGAAGAAGGAGCTCTCCAGCGCGACGAGCACGAACATCTCGCTGCAGTACCTGTCGATGAGCGAGAACGGGCCCATCCACCTCGATGAGACCCTGACCCGCGCGAAGTTCGAGGACCTCACCAAGGACCTTCTCGAGCGCACCAAGAAGCCGTTCGAGGCGGTCATCGCCGACGCCGGCATCAAGCTCTCCGACATCGACCACGTCGTGCTCGTCGGCGGTTCGACCCGCATGCCGGCCGTGTCCGAGGTCGTCAAGAAGCTCACCGGCGGCAAGGACCCCAACAAGGGCGTCAACCCGGACGAGGTCGTTGCGATCGGCGCCGCCGTCCAGGCCGGCGTCCTCAAGGGCGAGCGCAAGGACGTGCTGCTCATCGACGTCACCCCGCTGTCCCTCGGTCTCGAGACCAAGGGTGGAGTGATGACGAAGCTCATCGAGCGCAACACCCCGATCCCGACCAAGAAGTCGGAGACCTTCACCACCGCCGAGGACAACCAGCCGAGCGTGTCGATCCAGGTCTTCCAGGGCGAGCGGGAGTTCACTCGCGACAACAAGGCGCTCGGAACCTTTGAGCTCACCGGCATCGCGCCGGCCCCGCGCGGCCTGCCGCAGATCGAGGTGTCCTTCGACATCGACGCCAACGGCATCGTGCACGTGTCCGCCAAGGACAAGGGCACCGGCCAGGAGCAGTCGATGACGATCACCGGCGGGTCCGCGATCCCGCAGGAGGACATCGACCGGATGGTCCGCGAGGCCGAGGAGCACGCCGACGAGGACAAGCAGCGCCGCGAGGCGGCGGACAACCGCAACCTCGCCGAGAACCTCGCGTACTCGACGGAGAAGCTCATCTCCGACAACGAGGACAAGCTGCCCGAGGACGTCAAGTCCGAGGTCAGCGCGGACGTCGAGGCCGTCAAGGAAGCGCTCAAGGGCGATGACGACGACGCCGTCAAGGCCGCCGTCGACAAGCTCTCGCAGAGCCAGACCAAGCTCGGTGAGGCGCTCTACGCGCAGCCCGACGAGTCCGCCGGTGCGCCCGAGGGCGATGCCGCAGGCGGATCCGCCGACACCGAGGACGAGGTCGTCGACGCCGAGGTCGTGGACGACGAGGACGAGGAGAAGAAGTAATGACTGCCGAGGATCCCGACAACGGCGCAGCCGAGCAGGGCTTCTCGTTCAGCGACGAGCGCCGCATCGACCCGGAGACCGGGGAGGTCCGGAACCCCGCTGATCCGTCGGCCCAGGCAGCTGCCGGGTCGGGCGGGGAGCCGGACCCGCAGGCCGCAGCGCCTGCGGACCCCGGCGCGGAGCCCGCCGAACCCGGCGTCGAGGTCCCGGACGACATCTCCGGCATCGACGACACCGCGGCCCCGGTCGAGGGCGGCGTCGAGGACGAGCAGTCCGCCGACGCCCGCCTCGCGGCCGAACGGCTCGCCGACCTGCAGCGGATCAACGCGGAGTACGCGGCGTTCCGGATGCGCGCCAAGCGCGAGCAGGACCGGGCCCGGGAAGCCGGCGTCCAGTCCGTCGTCGAGGCGCTCTACCCGGTGCTCGACGAGCTCCGGCTCGCCCAGGAGAACGGCGACCTCACCGGTCCCTTCGAGACGCACGCGAAGAAGTTCATCGCGTCGCTCGAGAAGGTCGGGGTCGTCCAGTTCGGGGAGCCGGGCGAGGAGTTCGACCCGAGCATCCACGAGGCGCTCATGCAGCAGCCGTCCGACGAGGTCGAGACCGCCACGGTCTTCCTCGTCATGCAGCCGGGCTACCGGCTGGGCGAACGCGTCATCCGGGCCGCCCGCGTGGGTGTGCAGGCGCCGGCCGAATGATCCGCTCCCGAGGCGCCCGCCGGCACCCGGCCCACCCCACCGGTGGGAGATTGGGCATCCCGGCGGGGCGCCTCGGGCACGGGCCCGGCGAGCAGGACGCGCCCATCCGACCGCCTGCCGCTCGGCACGTGAGGAAGACAGCAGCACACATGACACATGAGAATCAGCAGATCGATGCGAGCGTGAGCTCACAGGAAGGAGGTGCCAGGTGAATACGGGACCTCAGAACGAATGGTTCGACAAGGACTACTACACAACCCTCGGCGTCTCCAAGGACGCCACGGACGCGGAGATCAAGAAGGCCTACCGCAAGCTGGCCCGCAAGTACCACCCGGACACGAATCCCGGCGACAAGGCCGCCGAGGAGAAGTTCAAGCAGATCAGCCAGGCCAATCAGGTGCTCTCCGACAAGGAGACCCGCGAGCAGTACGACCAGGTCCGCGCCATGGGCCGCGGCGCCCGCTTCTCCGCCGGCTCCGGCGGCGGAACCGGTGCGGGCGGATCCGGCGGCGGGTTCGAGGACATCTTCTCCGGCCTGTTCAACACCGGCGCGGGCAGGAGCCAGTACCCGCGCTACACCACGCGCGGCGGCGGCAGCCCTTACGGCGGCTACGGTGACGTGCCGCCCGACCTGTCGGACCTGTTCGGCGGTCAGCCCTACGGCGGCAGCCCCTACGGCGGCGGGTTCTCCACCGGCCCGCAGAAGGGCGGGGACATCAAGGCGAGCACCTCGCTGTCCTTCACCGAAGCGGCGAAGGGTGCCACCGTCAAGCTTACGATGCCCTCGGGCAAGCCGCTGAGCGTGCGCACCCCGGTGGGCGTCAAGGACGGCCAGAAGATCCGCGTCAAGGGCAAGGGCAAGCCGAGCCCCAACGGCGGGGAGAACGGCGACGTCGTGCTCACCATCAACGTTGAGAAGCACCCGGTGTTCAGCCGCGACGGCGACAACCTGCGGATGGAGCTGCCGGTGAGCTTCGACGAGGCCGCGCTCGGCGCCGAGGTCGAGGTGCCCACCCTGTCCGGCATGCCCGTGCGGATGAAGGTGCCCGCCGGCACTCCGTCGGGTCGCGTGCTGCGGATCCGCGGCAAGGGCATCGAGGGCAAGAATCACACTGGTGACCTGCTCGTCACCATCGAGGTCGCCGTGCCGCGGAACCTCAGCCCGGACGCCAGAAAGGCCGTCGAAGCCTACCGGAAGGCGACCGAGGGTGAGGACCCGCGTGCCGAGCTGTACTCCAAGGCGAAGGCGAGCTGATACGGCTCCGCCGCGATCGGCGCCGGGCGAGTGGACAACTGAACAGTCGAGCACGAGCAATCGAGCACGAGCAATCGAGCACTGAGCGAAGGAGGTGGGGAGGACGATGCAGATCGACAGAGCGGCCGCGGTCTACGTGATCTCGGTGGCCGCCGAGCTCGCCGGGATGCACCCGCAGACCCTGCGGCAGTACGACCGGCTCGGTCTCGTGGTGCCCCAGCGCACGGCCGGGCGCGGGCGCCGCTACTCCGCCGCCGACATCTCCCGGCTCCAGCTCATCCAGCGCCTCTCCCAGGAGGAGGGAATCAACCTCGCCGGGATCAAGCGGATACTCGAGCTGCAGCGCGAGGTCGAGACGCTCGGGGCGCATACCCGGACCCTCGCCCAGCGCCTCGAGAAGGTGATGCGCAGCGGCGGCGGCCGCGTGTTCGCCGCCGGCGCCGCGGGTGACGTCGTCTCGATCGTCCACGGCACCCGGCCCGAGCTCCGGATCGCCGGGGCGCTGGCACCCGGAGCGACCGCGCGCGCCGGCGGACGGCGCAGCGGTGAGCTCACGCTCTACCGCCGCCGCTCCGGCTGAGGCGAAGCGCAAGCGGCGCGCCCGGCTCCACCGGATCCGTATACGCTCGTTACCGGCACCAGTTCCCGGTACCCACCGCCGGCACCCCGCGCAACTGTAGGACTTTCGGCCGAGCGTGGTGCCGTTGATGGCCCTACACTCCTCTGAAAGTCCCACACTCCCGGGCGCATACCGCGCCGGCGGCTCAGAGCCAGTTCGGGGGCGCCGGGAGGTCCTGCGGCGTGGTGCTGCCGGCGCCGCCCTTGTCCGTATCCCCCGACACCGAGGCCGGCCAACCGCGGCCGGTGAGGTAGGACAGCACCTCGGCGGCCTCGCCGGTGACCTCGATCGGCTCGGCGGGCACGCTGCCCTCGGAGCCGTGGCGGATCACCCGCTCCTGGCCGCCCTCGCGGTCGGTGAGCCGGATCCGATAGTGCACGGGCTCGTCGCGGGCACCCCAGACCGTGTCGACGTCATCGAGCAGCCGGTCGACGACCTCGGCCGGGAAATCCCGGGCGGTCATGCCGATCCCGAGGTCGAGGCTGTGCATCCACACCTCGCGGGCCCGCAGCCAGGGGATCTCCGCGGCGAGGATGTCCGCACCGCGCCCGGACACCACCTGTGCGCCCCAGTCGCCGGCCGACATCGAGTCGAGCTCGGCGGTGAGGTCGTCGGCCACCTCGTGCGCGAGCGTGATCGTGTCCGCGCCCGAGGTGTGCGCCACCCCGTCGGCGATCTGCTGGTCGCGCCATTCCCGCGAGGGGTACATCGGGTTCTCCTCGCCCGTCTTCGCCCATTCGAGCAGCCGGAGGAAGCCCTCGGCGTTGTAGAGCACGTGGAGGGCCACGTGCTTGCGCGTCCAGTCGGGGACGAGGGACGGCTCGTCGAGGCCGTTGACGGAGAGCTGATCGAGGGCCTGGAGATAGAAGGTCTCGCCGAGCAGCCGGAAGCCGAGGTCGCGCTCGAGCGCGTTCGTGTCGATGTCCATGGTGGTCACTCTAGTTCTCCTGGGCGACGGTGGGGGAGGTCAGGCGTGACCGGGCGACGGTCCGGCATGCACTTCGGGCGAGAATGCCGCCGGCGCCCTGACCGGAGGGTCCGGACAGCACAGCGCCCGCGGGAGCTCGGGGCTTCCGCGGGCGCTGCAATGGTTCACCGGAGGGCGAGGGTCACTCGCGGGTCTCCTTGACCGTCTGACCGGAGGACTGGGCCTCGGTCTTGAGGTGGTCGGCCTCGGACTGGGCGTCGGACTTCACGTGCTCGGCGCCGGACTGGGCCTGCGACTTCACGCTCTCCGCAGCCTCCTTCGCCGGCTCCTGCAGGTTCTGCCCCATGTCCTTGGCGACGCTCTGGGCCTCCTGGACGAGCGGCTGAGCGGCGTCCTTCGCCTGACCGGCGAGCTGCTGCTCCTTCTGCGAGGCAGGGATCAGCGAGCCGATGAGCCAGCCGGCGCCGAGCGCGATCACGCCGGCGGCCAGCGGGTTGCCGCGGGTGCCCTGCTTGATGCGGCCGGGCACCTGGGAGGCGGCGTCACGGGCCTGGTAGGCGGCGTCGCGAGCCTGGTCGGCCGCACCGTGGGCGGAGTCGGCGAGCTGCTGGCGCTGGTGGTGGAGCTGCGCGTTGGCGTCGTCTGCGGAGCCCATGATGGATTCCTTCCAGTGGTTCAGGCGATCGGCGACCTTGTTCTTGCGGCGCTCGACGACCTTGGCCGGGGAGACCTTCTCCGCCATCGCATCGACGTCGTAGCCGAGGTTGCGACGGGTCTGCTCGATCTCCGCGCGAATCTGCTCGGGGGACTTGTTCGAGTTGTCCGTCGGGTAGTCCGCGGTGCCGTAGCCGGCGTTGCCGTGGGTCGCGACGGGACGGTTGGGGTCGGCCTGGTAGCCGTGATCATGGGTGTAGGTCATGGCGTTTCCTTTGCGGGATTCATGGTGGGCGGGATGTCCTTGGCGGTGTCCACGGTCTCGGGGATGCCCTTGACCTGCTGGAGCTTGCTCTTGCCGACGAGGCCGAGCACGGTGGCGACGATCGCCCAGATCACACCGACGACGAGTGCCGCCCAGCCCAGCCCGATGAGGTTGGCGAGCGCCATCCACAGGGCGTTGGACAGGAAGAGCAGGAAGAACAGCGCGGCGATCGCGGCCCCGGCGAGCATGCCGGCGCCCGCGCCTGCGCGCTTCGCCGATTGGGTTGCCTCGGCCTTGGCGAGGGCGATCTCCTGCTGGATGAGCTGGGTGGTGTTCCGGCTCAGCGAGGAGAACATCTCGCCGATCGACTGGCTCTCGGCGCGCACCTCGGCCTGGGCTTCGGCATAGGCCTCGCGGTCGTAGCCGCGGTCCCAGCCGTGCCCGGCGGCGTTCGCCGGGTACTCCTCACCGGGTCGGGGCGGCTCCTGCGCCACGTAGGCGGTCTGCGGATTGGGCCCGGGCGGGACCACGCCGGGCTGGCCCGGATGCGGCTGGCCGGGGTGGACCGGCTGACCCGCGTGCGGGACCTGCTGGCCCGGATACCCGCCGCCCGGGTGCTGGCCGGGGTGCTGCCCCGGGTGCGCGCCCTGGTTGGGGTCGTAGCTCATCGGTTGGTCTCCCCGGTGCCGTAGCCCTGCTGGCGGGCGTCGTACTGTCCGGCCTCATAGCCCTGGCCCGCGCCGTACTGGCCCGCGGACTGCTGCCCGGCGGCGTAGCCCTGCTGGCCGTAGCCCTGTGCGGCATGACCCTGCTGGCCGTACTGCCCGCTCGCATCGCTGTACTGCCCGGCGGAGTACTGGCCTCCGGTCGGGTAGCCCTGCTGGCCGTAGCCCTGGGCCGGGTAGCCGGTGGTCGGGTACCCGCCCTGGACGGGGTAGCCGTACTCGTCGATGCCAGTTCCCGAGGTGCCGCCATCGTTCGAATCGTTGTTGGCGTCGGCGAGACCGCGGGTCACGCGACCGGCGATGAGGCCCACGCCGGCGGCGATCGCGAGGAAGGTGAAGGGACGGGTGGAGGCGAAGCGGCGCACGTCCTGCACGAGATCCTGCGGGTTCGAGTTCTCCAGGCGGTCGGCGATCGCGGAGACGCGCTCGTCGGCCATGCTCAGCAGGTCGCGGGTGACGGCGTCCTTGGGCTCTTCGCCGCGGCGCAGACCGGCAAGATCGTCGGAAACCGCGCGGACGGACTTGGCGGCACGATCCTGCTGGTGGGTGGCCTGGTCGCCGGCATCGCGCTGGAGCTGGTGCCACAGGTTCGAAGCCTGCTGCTTGGCCTCCTCGGCGACCTGGCCGGCCTCGTACTGCGCGGTCGAGGACACGTTCTGCGCGGCGGCTCCGGCCTCGCCCTGGAGGCGGCGGCCCTCGTCCTTGGCGACATCGGCGGTGCCGGCGCTGTCGGTGCTGACGCCGTGGCGTCCGTAGGATGCGGGCTGGTCGCTGCTGAGCGCAGCGCCCTGCGATGCGGAGTGCACCGGCTGCTGCGGCACATCGGTACCCGGGTACGGGGTGTCGGAGCCGAGTGCGCTGCCCGAATCCGCGGAGTTGTAGTTGTCGGTCATCGATCAGACCTTCCTTGAGGAATCGGTGGAAATGGGCCCCGCTTTCAAGGGCCCTTGCGTTTTCACCCAATCACTTCCTGACGGTTTCGGCAAGGCTCCGGGTGTGGGAACTTCCTGGCAGATGGTGGTGCGGCCCTGCGGGGAACCAATGCGGACCGGCCCGGAACGCGATGCGTTCCGGGCCGGTCGGGTGCGGCGTCCCCGGATTCGCGGGGCGCGAGCGGTCGGTGGTCCACAGCGGGCCGGGCAGCTGCGGGGACTCGTCAGCGGCGGCGGCCCCGTCAGAAGCGGCGACCCGTCAGAAGCGGCGACCCGTCAGAAGCGGTGTCCCGTCAGACCAGTCCGATCCAGTTCCAGTAGGTCGCCGACAGCAGCAGCACGAGCAGGTAGCCGACGATGGTGAGCGGGATGCCGGTCTTGAGGAACTGCTTGGCGGTGAATGCCCCGGTGCCGTAGGCGAGCATGTTCTGCGGCGCGGAGATCGGCAGCAGGAAGCCGAAGCTGATGACGAACTGCTGGATGATGACGAAGCCGAACCCGCCGTCGGAGGCCCCGGGCAGGGTCGCGGCCAGCGCGATGTAGACCGGGATCAGGGCCGAGGCGAGCGAGGTCGCCGAGGCGAAGCCGAGGTGGATGAGGATCGTGAAGATCGAGACGAGCGCGATCGTCGTAAGCAGCGGCATCCGGCTGATGCCGAGCGCACCGAAGGTGTTCTGCGACAGCCATGCGGCGGCGCCGGTGTCGAGCAGCAGGGTGCCGAGCGAGATGCCGGTGGCGAACACGATGAGGGTGCCCCAGTTGACGAGCTTCTCGAGCGACTTCCAGGAGAACACGCCGATCTTCGGGACGAGCAGCAGGCCGATCGC
Source organism: Brevibacterium sp. R8603A2 (assembly GCF_023072605.1). Lineage (NCBI taxonomy): Bacteria > Bacillati > Actinomycetota > Actinomycetes > Micrococcales > Brevibacteriaceae > Brevibacterium > Brevibacterium sp. R8603A2. The sequence goes on along the minus strand of NZ_JALLGN010000006.1, from coordinate 213,690 downwards.
AATGATCGTGATCGTCGAGGAGTCGAGCGGGTGGAGGATGCCCTCGGTGGCCCACATGAGCAGGAGGAGGCAGGCGATGACGATGAGCCGGATCTCCTTGCCCGTCATCGGACCGAGCTCGGCGAGGTTCTGCTTGACGACCTCGCGCCCGCCGGCGATCGAATCCACCTCGGGCTTGATCGCCCAGCGCATGATGAAGTAGAGCGCGATCGACATGAGGATCGACCACGGGGCGGCGTAGAGGAACCACTGGCCCCAGGAGATGGTGATGCCGAGCTGATCCTCGATGAAGCCGGCGGCGACGAGGTTCTGGGCGGCCGCGGTCTTGATGCCGACGTTCCAGATGGAGACGGCCTGGGCGGCGGCGATGATGAGGAGCGCGCCGAGGCGGGAGTTGTTCGCAAGCCCGAAGGCGGCGACCATGCCGAGCAGGATCGGCACCACGGCACCCGCACGGGCGGTGGCCGAGGGGACGAAGAAGGCGAGGATGATCGCGATGACGATGCCGCCGATGAGGACGTTGCGGGTCTTCTCGCCGGAGAATCGGAGGACCCACAGGGCCAGGCGCTTGTGGAGGCCGGTGGCCTGCATGGCGGCGGCCAGGGCGAGGGCGGCGGCGACGAGCGCGACGGCGGTGGATGAGAACCCGGCGAGGCCCATCCGCAGGGCGTCAGAGGAGCCGATCGTGGTCGAGGGGTCCTCGAGGCCGGGGGAGAACCCGAGGAGGATCGCGACGAGCCCGATGATGAGGACCGAGCTCACCGAGTAGGACACCGCCTCGGTCACCCACATGATGACGGCGAACACGAGGATCGCGAGCGCGCGCTGGGCGGCGACGGAGAGGCCGTCGCCGGTGGGGACGAAGAGGATGACGGCGAACATCGCGAGGAAGGCGACGCCGAACCAGATCGGCTTGAGGTTGAGGTGGGCGAAGAAGCCGTCGGGCTGGCGGGAGCCCGCGATCGCGGTCTCCTGGCGGGCGACGGCCTGCTGTTCGGCGCGGGCCTCGTCCTGCAGCCGGGAGCGCTTGACGGCCTTCGAGCGGAGCCGGGAGCTGTTCTGCGGGGGGATCATCGGGTTCACCTGATTCCGTGTCCGGGTGCGAGGCCCCGGTGGGGGTCTCCGGGACCAGGATAGGAGCCGACCGGCCACCCGGGGCAGGGGTCTTGACCTGCGGGTCCGCCCATCTCACGGCCGCGATTCCGGCAGGGTGCGCTGTGGTGCGGGACACGATCCGCACCGGGTTTGGCGCGCGGGATCTGCGCGAGTGGCGTGGTCTGTGCGGCTTTCGGAGAAGAGTGCGACCGATGACGCCACCACTCTCGACCGAAAGCCCCACAGCCCCGTCGGCGCATGCGGAAGGCCCGCGAACCGTGGGGTTCGCGGGCCTTCCCGGGTGAGCGGTGCCGGTGCGGCGGCGCTCAGCACGAATCGGCTCAGATGTCGGCCGGGCCGGTCTTCGCGCCGCGGCGGCGGGTGAGCATCATCGTCGCAGCACCGATGACGAGGAGCCCGGCGCCGGCGGCGAGACCGGTGAGCTCGGTACCGGTGCGCGGCAGCTCGTTGCCCCCGGCGTTGTCGTCCGAGCCGTTGTCGTCGCTCGAGTCGTCGTCACCCGGGTTGGCATCGTCGTCGCCGTAGCCCACGGTGAACGCGTCGGTCCAGGAGTTCTCACCGCAGGTGGCGGTCACGGTGTACTCGCCGATGTAGGCCTCGGCCTGGTCGGCGTCGAGTCCCTTGACGCCGTGGACGGCGATGCCGTTCTCGTCGGCGGCGACGGTCTCGGTGTAGGGGCGGACGTCGTCACGGCCGGCGCGGACCTCGAAGGTCACGTCCTGGCCGGGCTCGCAGCCGCGGACGGCGAAGGCGACGCCCTCGTCGACGAACTTCTCCGGGGTGACCCGATCGGACTCGAGGTTGAGACCTTCCTTGAGCTCGGCACCGTTCCAGGTCCACTCGTCCTCGTCCGCGTCGTCATCCTCGGTCGGGGTGGGGGTCGGCGAAGCGGTCGCGGTCTCGGTCTCAGTGGGGGTCGGCGACGGGGTCTCGGTCTCGTCGTCATCGTCGGAGGCGGCGACGGTGAACTGCAGAGCAGCCCCGACCTGGTTGCCGTCGGGGCCCATGATCTGGACGGTGTAGTCACCGACGTAGGCATCCGGGTTGTCGGCGCTCTGGCCGAAGATGGTCACGCCGAGGATGCCGTCTTCAGCGACGGTGGCGTCCAGCTCGTAGTCCTTGACCGAATCGCTGGAGGGGTTGACCTGGAGCGTGTACGTCCCGGTCGGGAAGTCCTGGCCGGACCCCTTGATAGCGGTGTCCTCGTTCACGAAGTCATCAGCGGAAACCGTCTCAGCGCTGAGCGAGGCGGTCGGCTCGGCAGCCTCCGGCTCCGGGGTCGCGGTCTCCGTCTCGGTGGGGGTCGGAGCCGGGGACGGCGTGGGGGCGGCGGACACGGCGGTGGCGCCGAAGCCGCTGATCGCGATGGCGACGGCGGGGGCGAGGACGATCGACTTCTTCACGGTGGTGCCTTTCGTGGATGAAAAGAATGATTGGTCTCAACGTAGCCATGCGCATGCGGCATGAAAACTTGTGTTCATTGTGGTCGCGAACTGAACGAATCAAACGTCTGCGAAGACGACTGCGGCCCCCGTCCGCGGTGGACGGGGGCCGCAGATGCGGGTCGGGGATCAGATGTCGCCGGGAGTGCTGCCGGTGCCGCGACGGCGGGTGATGAGCAGCGACGCGCCGCCGATGACGAGCAGTGCGGCACCTGCGGCGAGGCCGCTGAGCTCGGTGCCCGTGCGCGGCAGGGTGCGTCCGTCGTCGTGGCCGGAGTCGTCGGATCCGCCGTGGCCTGGATCGCCGACGACGAACTCGCCGGTGAGGTCCTCGCCGCCCTCGCAGGCCACGCGCACCTCGTAGGTGCCGGCGTAGACGTGCGGCGCGTCGGCATTGATGCCGCGGACGCCGAACGTCACCGTGCCGTCCTCGCCGACGGTCTGCGTGTCCGTGTGGCCGGTGACCCCCGAGGAGCCGGACGGGGTCACGGTGAGCGTCGCCGCGGTGCCCGGGGTGCAGCCGGTCGCGGTGATCGACACGGCCTGCTCCTTGACGAAGTCCGCCGCGGAGATCCGCTCCGGGTCGATCGCGAGCGAGCGTGCGACCGCCTCGTCCTGGTCGTCGTCGCCCGGACGCGCGTCATCGTCATCGTCACCGGGACGGGCGCCGTTGTCGTCGTCATCGTCGTCGCCCGGGGGCGGGGTCGGATCGCCGACGCGGAAGCTGCCGGTCAGCGCGTCCTCTCCCTCGCAGTCGACGACGACGTTGTAGGTGCCTTCGTACGCGGCGGCGTTCCCGGCGGAGTCGCCCCAGACGCGGAACGACACGGTGCCGTCCTCGGCGACGGTCTCGACGTCGTCGAGACCGTCGATGTCGCCGGACCCGTCGAGACTCACGCGGATCGTGGCCTCGGTGCCCGGCTCGCAGCCGGTCGCGACGATCGTCACGCCCTTGCCCTCGTCGACGAAGTCCGCCGCGCTGATCTGCTCGGGCGAGATCGAGAGGCTGAGGGCCGCTGCGTCGTCCGCATCGTCGTCCTCGCTCGGAGGCGTCTCGGGGCTCGGGGTGTCGTCGTCCTCGTCCCCGTCGCCCGGGGGAGGGGTTTCGCCGTCCTCGTCGTCACCCGGAGGGGGAGTCTCGTCGTCACCGTCGCCGGGGGGAGGGGTCTCGTTGCCTTCGTCGCCGTCACCCGGGGGAGGAGTTTCGTTGCCGTCGTCGGCATTGACCGTGATGTTGAGTGGTTCGACTTGACCGTCCCCGTCATCGGGGATAGTCCCCGTGACGGTGATCGTGCCACCATCTGTCCGAAGAGCGGCGATGTCGGCTGAGAGCTCGGTGACGTTGATTCGTGCTTCTGCCCCGGGTGCGACGGTGAGCTCTTTCGATCCGCCTGGCTCCGCGGTGGCGGTGACTGACATGCCCGCCGTCGTCGAATCATTCTTCACGGTGATGACGAAACCGGCTTCGACCTCATCGGCGTTGACTGTGGTCTTCTCGGTAGTGATCGAACCCGTCGAGGCTTCGGCATCGTTCGCATCCTGGTCCTCGGAATCGTCCGACTCCGAAGAACCGTCCGGTGCTGATTCCGAGTCCTTCTCGGCCTTCTCGGGGACCGGCTCCTCGGCGGGCTTCGGCTCGGCTTCCTTCTTCGGAGCCGGCTCCTCGGCCTCGTCCGTGGTCTCCTCGGCCTTCGGCTCCTCGGCGGGGGCGGGCTCCTCGGCCTCGGCAGCCGCCTCCGGAGTCGCCTCGCTGGGGGTTTCGGTGGGCTCGGCATCTTGCGCGAAAGCGACGGGAGTGCCCAGGCCGGTGAGCGCGATGGCGACGGCGGGAGCGAGGACGATCGACTTCTTCATGACAACCTCATTCACAGGGAAGGCGCGCCCGCGGTTCGGGAGCAGCAGTGATCCTTGGCCTCATTCAATCCGATCGCGCGGAATGATCGTGAATATGTGCTGAATAGAACATTAACAACAGGTGAATCACGCTTGGTGCTCAGCCAGCAGAGTACGGATCATCGTCCTGCTCGTCCCGCCTGCCCGCTCAGGCCGAGTCCTGCTCGGATCGGTGCCGCGCTCACCCGGCCGACACCCGCTGACGCCGGATCACCCGACCGGGATCGGCCAGCCCTCGGCGCGGATCGCCCGCTTCTGCTGACGGGTCGCGGTGCGCATGGTGAGCGCATGCTCCTCGACCTGCATTGCGAGGTAGGTCGACGAGCCGACGGCGTCCCCGTCGAGCTGCACCTCGATCTCCTCCTCGGACTCGATGACGATCTCCTTGCACCGGTGGATCTCCGTGTGGAGGCCCTTGCGCTTGTTCCGACCGAGCACCGACGCCGCGACGCCGATCCATTGGACGGCGTTCTTCGGGGCGATGACGATGACGTCGAGGATGCCGTCGTCGAGCTCGGCCTCGGGCAGCAGGGTGATGCCGCCCTGGAGCTTGCCGCAGTTGCCGGCGACGACCGAGCGGATCTTCTCGGTGAAGGGCTCCCCGCCGTCCACGGTCACACGCACCTCGGTGCGCGTGCCGACGAGCTTGCGGCTGCCGGCCTCGAGATAGGCGAGCCAGCCGACCTTGGACTTGAGGTCGGAATCGGTGTCGGCCATGACTGCGGCGTCGAAGCCCAGGCCGGCCATGACCATGAACGCGTGGTCCTTGCCGCCGGGCTCGATCTGCGCGTGCGCGACGTCGACGGCGGTGTCCTCGCCCCACAGCGCGATCCGCAGCGCCCACTCGGGTCGGCCGAGCACGATGTCGAGGTTCCGGGCCAGCAGGTTGCCGGTGCCCATCGGCACGACGCCCATGGGGACGCCGGTCCCGGCGAGCACTTCGGCCACGGCGCGCACGGTGCCGTCGCCGCCGGCGGCGACGACGAGGTCGACTTGCTGCTCGAGCGCCTGTCGGGCCATCGTGCAGCCGGGGTCCTCGACCTCGGTCTCGAGCATGATCGGGGCGTCCCAGCCCTCCTGCCGGCACACGGCCCCGGCGGTTGCCTCGAGGCCGGCGGCATCGGGCTTCGAGGGATTGACGATGATCGCGACGCACGGCTTGGGCGGGACGACGGTCTCCTGACCGGAATCCTCGTCCGCGCTCGTCATCGGCGTGAGGTCCTGGGCACCGCCGGCGAGGTCGACCCTGCGGTCGCGCCCCTTGCTGTCCCCGCCGCGGGAGGCCGAGGAGCGGCGGCCGACCGCGAGGCCGACCCCCAGACCGACGAGCAGCATGACGACGGCGATGATGATGCCGATGAGCAGATCGGTTCCGGTGTCCATATGGCCAATCTAGCCGCTGGGCCTGCGTGCCGGATGCAGGTCGGTCCGGATGCAGGGGGCCTTGATGTCACGGTCAGGCGGGCGGCCCGCTCCGCCGCCCGCTGACTTCATGGCCCGACCACCGGCGCGTTTCGAGCGGGTCACCCCGTGTCCGCGCCGGAATGTAGGCTGGAATCGTGATCGACATCCAGCAGCTCAGAGACCATCCCGAGGCATTCAAGGCCTCCCAGCGCGCTCGCGGCGCGGAGGAGTCGCTCGTCGACGAGGTCCTCGCCGCCGATTCCGCCCGGCGCCGGGCGCTCACCGCGTTCGAGGAGTCCCGCGCCGAGCAGAAGGCGTTCGGCAAGACCGTCGCCCAGGAGAAGGACAAGGAGGCCAAGGCGAAGCTCGTCGCGCAGGCCAAGACCCTGTCCGATTCCGTCAAGGTGCTCCACGCGGAATCCGACGAGGCCGATTTCGCCTTCGACTCCCTCGTCGCCAAGCTGCCCAACCTCATCATCGACGGGGTGCCGCCCGGTGGCGAGGAAGACTCCGTGGAGCTGCGCCGCGAGGGCACTCCGCGGGACTTCGCCGCGGAGGGCTTCGAACCGCAGGACCACCTGGCGCTCGGGGAGAGCCTCAAGGCGATCGACACGCAGCGCGGGGCCAAGGTCTCCGGCGCGCGGTTCCACTACCTCACCGGATTCGGCGCGCGGCTCGAGCTCGCGCTGCTGACCATGGCGATCGACGCCGCCCAGCAGGCCGGGTTCATCCCCGTCATCACCCCCACCCTCGTCAAGCCGGAGATCATGGCGGGCACTGGGTTCCTCGGCGAGCACGCAGACGAGATCTACCGCCTCGAAGCGGACGACCTCTTCCTCGTGGGCACCTCCGAGGTGGCACTCGCCGGGTACTACAAGGACGAGATCATCGACCTGTCCGAGGGCCCGATCCGGTTCGGCGGCTGGTCCTCGTGCTACCGCCGCGAGGCCGGCTCCTACGGCAAGGACACCCGTGGCATCATCCGCGTCCACCAGTTCCAGAAGGTGGAGATGTTCTCCTACGTCCCCGTCGAGCAGGCCGAGGACGAGCACCAGCGGATGCTCGCGCTCCAGGAGGACATGCTCGCCAAGTGCGAACTGCCCTACCGGGTCATCGACATCGCCGCCGGCGACCTCGGCGACTCCGCCGCTCGCAAGTACGACTGCGAGGCCTGGGTGCCCACCCAGGGCACCTACCGGGAGCTCACCTCGACGTCGAACTGCACGACCTTCCAGTCGCGCCGCCTCAAGATCCGCGAGCGCGGGCCTGAGGGCACCACCCGCCCGGTGGCGACCCTCAACGGCACCATGGCGAACACCCGTTGGCTCGTGCCGCTGCTCGAGAACCACCAGCAGGCCGACGGCACCGTGCGCGTCCCGGCGGCGCTCCAGCCCTACCTCGGCGGGATGACCGCCTACGGCCCCGACGGGCCCGTGCACGCCTGATCCCCTGAACCGGAGGAAGAATGAAACCGCACATCGTGGCCCTCGACGTCGACGGCACCATCGTCGACTACGACGACATGATGACCGAGCGCGTCCGCGACACCATCACCCGGGTCGCCGAGGCCGGACATCACGTCGTCATCTCCACCGGTCGCGCGGTGAGCGGCTCCCATGAGGTCGCCAACCGGCTGGGGCTCGTCGAGGGATTCGTCGTGAGCTCCAACGGCTCGGTGATCACCCGCCTGAGCCAGGACCTCGAGGACGGCTGGGAGATCTTCCACGTCGAGAGCTTCGACCCCGAGCCCGCGCTGCGCCGGATGTCGGAGGTGCTGCCGACCGCGCTCTACATGGTCGAGGACACCGAGCTCACCCGCTGGGCATCGGGCAATTTCCCTGAGGGCGAGCTCGCCTCGATCACCAACCTCCGCACGGTGCCGTTCGAGGAGCTCACCACCAAGACCGCGACACGCATCGTCATGCGCGAGCTCGAGGGCACTGACGAGGAGTTCGCCGCCGCCGTCGAACGGATCGGCCTGCACGGCGTGACCTACGCGGTGGGCTGGAGCAACTGGCTCGACATCGCCCCGGACGGGGTCTCGAAGGCGAGCGGACTGCAGATCGTGGCTCGCGAGCTCGGCATCGCACAGGAGCATACGGTGGGAGCCGGCGACGGCTCCAACGACATGGAGATGCTCGAATGGGTGGGCCACGCCATCGCGATGGGCCAGGCCGGCGACAAGCTCAAGGGCGTCGCCGATGTCGTCACCGGTTCCGTCGTCGACGACGGCCTGGCGACCGCGCTCGAGGAGTACTTCGAGCTCTGACGACTGCTCAGCGGCGGGCGGCGATGGTGCGGAGCACCTCGGCGATCCCGCCGTCGAGCACTGCGGGTGCGATGCCGTCCGCCGCCGCGAGCACGTCCGGGTGGCCGTTCGCCATCGCGTAGCTGTGCCCCGCCCACTCGAGCATCTCGATGTCGTTGGGCATGTCCCCGAACGCCGCCACTTGATCGGCGGTGATCCCCGCCTCCGTGCACCATGCCGCGAGCGTCCGGGCCTTGGTGACGCCGTTCGCCGACAGCTCGACGAGTCCGTTGCGCGGATTGGAATGCGTGGCGTGGAGCACCGGGCCGATGACCTCGCGCACCTGCGCGAGGATCGCGTCGGAGTCCCGGGACCCGGTGCGGAGGATGACCTTGACGACGTCGCGGACTTCCGGGCTGTCCGCCGGGTCGATCCAGGTGGCGTCCGCGGGGAAGCGGGTCCGGAACCCCGGTTCGAGGAGCAGCCCGGTCAGCGTCTCGAAGCCGAGCACGGCCGCCGGCATCCGCTCGCGGACCAGCCCGACGAAATCCCGGAGCACTGCGCCGTCGACCGTGTGCGCGGTGAGCACCCGGGCCTGCGCCAGGTCGTAGACGATCGAGCCGTTCGCGCAGATCACCGGGCCGAGCTCCGGCACGCTCGCGTGGATCGGGGCGAGCCAGCGCAGCGGCCGGCCGGTGACGGGGACGAACGGGATGCCGGCACTCAGGCAGTCCCGGATCGCGGCCACGGTGGGCGCGGGGATCGGCTGCCAGTCGTGGAGGAGCGTGCCGTCGACATCGCTCGCGATGAGCCGGACGCCGGCAGGGGCCCGCGCTGCCGGGTCCGGCAGTGCGGTGGCGTGCGCCTGCTCCGGGGCCGAGGGATCAGTCATGGTGGAGTGCCCTTTCGCAGGCGTCGACGAGCGTGATGGCATCCGCGGCGTAGGAGCGCGCGGAGCGGGCGGCGGGCAGCGGGTCGGTGCCGGAGCGCAGCGCGGCGCGCGCCATCGCTGCGGCCTGGCCCGCCTCGGCGGTCTTCGCGGCGGCCTTCGACAGGAGCGCGGGCAGCTGCCCGACCCGGGCCCGCACCTCGGCGGGGACGACCAGGCCGTCGAGCGGGAAGCGCGCGTGGACGGTCTCCGTCACGGCACCGACCCGGTCCGCGAGCCCGTTGAGCACGAGCGTCTGCTGGGCGACGATCTCAGCGGCCTCCGTCGCCGAGGTGCCCGGTGCGTCCGCCTCCCCGGGCGCGGATCCGGCCGTGGAATGGAGGTCCACGGCGATCGCGTAGAACCGATCGACGGCGCGCAGGAAGCGGTCGTGGTGCTGCCGCCACAGACCGGTCCCGAGCCGGTGATCGAGGCCCTGGGCATCAGCGGCGCGAGCACCGCCCGGACGCTCGGCGCCTCGGGTCCGGGCGGGTCCGCCCGCCGTGCTGCGCAGGGCTCCGGTCGGAACCGCCGCATTGTTGCCGGCCGCCCCGCGCAGCGCACGGGACAGCCGATCCCAGATCCCCATCGTGGCTCAGAGGTAGTTGCCGGTCCCGGAGTGGCCGTCGTCCTTGGGGTTCCCGGAGGACCGACCCTCGCCGCCCTGGGGAACGACGACCATGCCCGGGGGCAGCGCGCCCTGCGCGTGGCCGCCGCGCTGCTGGGCGAGCGCCTGCTGCGCCATGATCGCGGTCTGGATGCCGTGGAACAGGCCCTCGAGCCAGCCCACGAGCTGCGCCTGTGCGATCCGCAGCTCGCCCGCCGTCGGTGCGGATTCGCCGTCGAAGGGCAGGTTGAGGCGCTTGAGCTCGTCGGCGAGCTCGGAGGACATGCCCTCGGACAGCTCGTCGATCGTGCGCCGGTAGATCTCGGCCAGGCGCGCCCGCCCGGCCTCGTCGAGCTCCATGTTCCGCACCTCTTCGAGGAGCTGTTTGGCCATGGTGCCGATGCGCATGACCTTGCCCGGCTCGGAGACCGCGACCTCGCCGCTGTCGTCGTCCTCGCCGTCGGGGCCGGCGTTCCCGGAACCGGCGTCCCCGGATTCGGACCCACCGGTGTGGTCGGCGGAGCTGTGTGGGTCGGAAGCCCCAGCAGTGCCGCCCGGCTGGGAGGATCCGGACGGCGCGGTGGTCGCCGGGTCGACGTCGGGTGCCGGGCGCTCGCTCGACGCGGGGTCGCCCTCCGGCGACTGCTGTGCGGAGTCCGACGCGGTGCCGGGAGCAGCGGCCGGATCCGGCAGCCGGTCCTCGGCCGCGGGCCGGGGCGCCTCTGCGGGGGTGGTGAAGGGCGCCTCGGGCGCGTTCTGCCGGGGCTGCCCGGTCGTCTCGTCCGTCATCGCACACCTTCCACATCGAGGAGGACCTTGCCGATGCTGTCGCCGTTCTCCAGCAGCTGCTGGGCCTCGCCCGCGTCGGCGAGCGGGAGCACCGAATGGATGATCGGCTTGATCGTGCCGTCGGCCACGAGCGGCCACACGTCGCGGCGCACCTGCTCGACGATCGCGGCCTTCTGGCGGCCGGGGCGGGCGCGCAGCGTGGTGCCCATGACGGACTTGCGGGCGCGCATGAGGGCGTTGAGGTTGATCTCGGCCTTGACCCCGCCCTGCAGGCCGATGATCATCAGCCGGCCGTCGTCGGACAGCGCCTTGATGTTGCGCTCGAGGTACTTCGCGCCGATGAGATCGAGGATGACGTCCGCGCCCGGCTTCGCGCCGGCCGCCTCCTGATCCGCTGCGGTGATCTCGCGGATGCGCTCGACGAAGTCCTCCTCGCGGTAGTTGATGACCGCGTCCGCACCGAGCTCGGTGCAGAAGTCCGCCTTGCGCTGGGAGCCGACGGTGACCGCGACCTTGGCCCCGAGCGCCTTGGCGAGCTGGATCGCCGCGGTGCCGATCCCGGAGCCGCCGCCGTGGGCGAGCAGCCACTCGCCGGGCAGGAGCCGGGCGGCGGCGAAGACATTGGAATGGACGGTGCAGAGGACCTCGGGCAGGGCTGCGGCCTCCTGCAGGGTGAGGTTCTCCGGCACGGGGAGCAGCTGCCCGGCCGGCACATCGACGATCTCCGCATAACCGCCGCCGGTGAGGAGGGCCGCCACGTGCTGGCCGACCTCCCAACCGGTGACCTCGGCGCCGAGCTCGATGATCGTGCCGGACACCTCGAGCCCGGGGATCCGGGTCGCGCCCTCCGGCGGGTCGTAATGGCCCTGCCGCTGGAGGATGTCGGCGCGGTTGACGCCGGCGGTGTGGACCTTGACGAGGACGGAGCCGGGTGCGAGGTCCGGGACCGGGGCCTCGTCGAGGACCAGGGCCTCGGGCCCGCCGGGATTCGGGATCGTGATTGCGAACATGTCCTCAGCCTAGCGACAGGTGGGGACGCGGCGCAGGGTCGGCTGTCCGGGAAATGCCCCGGAACCGTCCGGGGGCGGCCGCGAATCGTCCGGGAACGGGTGGCCGGGCCGGATCCGGGAACGGGCATGCTGGGCGTGAGTGTGCGAAGAATCGCGGAATCACTCTCAGAAACCTTCGGGAATCGAGTGGTGTCAGACGAACATGCGGAAGAGCGGGGAGTCCTGGGGGACCTTCTCGATCTGCAGCGGCGAGGCGTCCATCCGCTCGAGCAGGCCGGCCAGATCGTCCGGACGCCCCAGGGTGATGCCGACGAACGCCGGGCCGGTCTCCCGGTCGGAGCGCTTGACGTAGTCGAACAGCGCGATGTCGTCGTCGGGTCCGAGCACCTCGTCGAGGAAGCGGCGCAGCGCGCCGGGCTCCTGCGGGAAGTTCACGATGAAGTAGTGCTTGAGGCCCTCGTGGACGAGGGACCGCTCGAGGACCTCCGAATACCGTGAGATGTCGTTGTTCCCGCCGCTCACCAGGCACACGACGGTTGACCCCGGGCGCACGGCGACCGGGGCGGCCGAACCGGGTGCGCCGATCGCAGCCGAGGCGAGCGCCCCGGCGGGCTCGGTGATGATGCCGTCGACCTGATAGAGGTCGAGCATCTCCGAGGCGGTCCGGCCCTCGGGCACCGGCTCGATCGGCAGGCCGAGCTCCTGGATCATCCGGAAGGTGATCTCGCCGGCCCGGCGCACCGCGGCACCGTCGGCGAACGAGTCGATGTCCTCGAGGGTGACCGGCCGGCCCGCGGCGAGCGCGGCGATCATCGAGGCGGCACCCTCCGGCTCGGCACCGATGACCGTCGTGTCGGGCATGTGCTCCGCGGCGTAGGCGGCGATCCCGGCGAGCACACCGCCGCCGCCCACCGGCACGATGATCGCGTCGGGCTCAGCGGGCAGCTGGGCGTGGATCTCGGCTGCGATCGTGCCCTGCCCGGCGATCGTGCGCGGATCGTCGAACGCGGACACGAGCAGCGCCCCGGTGCGGGCGGCGCACACTTTGGCGAGGTCGGAGGCGTCGTCGTAGGTCGAGCCGTCGATGACGACCTCGACGTCCTCCCCGCCGAAGTGCCGGATCCGGTCGATCTTCTGACGCGGGGTGGTCTTGGGCACGAAGATCACGCCGGCGATGTCGAGCTCGTTGCAGGCCCGCGCGAAGCCCTGCGCGTGATTGCCGGCCGAGGCGCACACGACGCCGCGGGCGCGTTCGGCGGCAGTGAGCTGGAGCATGAAGTTGAAGGCCCCGCGGATCTTGTACGAGCGGACCGCCTGGAGGTCCTCGCGCTTGAGGTAGACCGTGGCCCCGGTCACTTCCGACAGGCGCTCCGAGACATGGAGGGGGGAGGTGATCACGGAGTCCGCGATGCGCGCGGCGGCGGCCTCCACCTCGGTCGCGGTGACGAGCTCGCTGGTCGTCGCTTCGTTGTTGAGCACCCCACCATTGTGCTCCTGGCACCCGGTCAGTACCAACCTTCGGACAGCGTCCGCTCGCACTGTGGTATCGGCGGGGGGTGCCGGCAGGGTGCGGGCGAGGCGCGCTCGGGAGCGGACGAGGAGCCGCCGAGGGGCCGCCGGGGGTCGCGGTCCACGGTGTGAGAACGCGGGGACGGTGGCGTGGACCACTCGACGGGGCTGCGGATCCGACACGTACCCTTGTCGGAAGGCACCGATGGCGATGCCGCGAGGAGGAGCATCATGGCACCGGACACCTCCGGCCGGGAACCAGCGGCCGGCACCCCTGACCCTGCTGCGCGGGCTGCGGTCCTCGTCGGCGTGGACGGCTCGCTCAACGCCTCGCGCGCCTTCGACATCGCGCTCGGCATTGCGTCGAGCCGCGACCTCGACCTGGAGCTCGTCGGCGCCTTCACCTACCCGTTCTCCTACGTCGATCCCACCGACCCCGCCGTCGCCGACGAGCGCGCGGAGTTCCGGCGGGCCGTCGAGGCCCGGATCCGTGAGGCGACGGACCCGCTCGTCGCCCGCGCGGCGGACGCCGGCGTCGGGACCCGGCTCGAGATCCGCGAGGGGGATGCGGCCGGCGTCCTCATGCGGGCGAGCGAGGACGCGGTGTTCGGCGTCGTCGGCAAGCGCGGCCGGACCTCGTTCGGCGGGCGGTTCATGGGCAGCGTGTCCTCCTCCTTCGTGTCCCACGCCCGCTGCCCGGTCCTCGTCGTGCCAGAGGCCTGGACCGGAGAGCCGGCTCAGGCGGCCGATGCCCCCGAGGTCGAGGGAGTCGCCGGCGAGCCGGAGCCCGCGATCACCGCCGAGCTCCGCGCCCGCTCACCCGAGGTCGAGGTGCCCGCGCCTGCCCCTGCCGAAGCCTCCGTTGCCCCGGCCGCGGGGACCTCGCCGGTCCCGCCCGACCTCGACTTCGCCGGTGCGATCGTGCTCGCCGTCGACCCCGGCGACACGCGCAGCGACCTCGCACAGCGGGCCGCGGACTGGGCAGAGGAGGCCGGCCGCAGGCTCGCCCTCGTCTCCGCGCTCGCACTCGGCGTCGAATCGAGCACCTGGGTGCCCACCCGCAGCCAGCGGCCCCTGCTCGAAGCGCCCCGGGTGCGCGGTGCCGCGGTCGGCCGGCTCAAGGAGATCGCCGCCGCGGTCGCGGACTCCCACCCCGGTCTGCCGGTCGAATGGCGGTTCTACGACGGGCTGCCCGCCGAGGTCATCGGCGAGGCGACTCGGACCGCCTCGCTCGTCGTCATCGGCAGCCGCGGTCGCGGCGGGTTTGCCGGGCTGCTGCTCGGCTCCGTCAGCCGCGCCGTCCTCGCCCGCGCGGTGTGCCCCGTCCTCGTCGTGCCGGCACCGCGGGGCTGACGGCGCCGGGCCGACAGGTGCCCGAGTCGGGACGGCGCCGGATCGAGCCGCGCCGGGTCGGGACGGTGCCGGGACGGGACGGCGCCGAGTCGAGCCGCGCCGGGCTCGCCGTCACCGGCCCACGGACCGACCCCACCACCGGCCCGGAGGCATTCACACCGCATTCATCGCGCCGCTAGGGTGATGACCATGAGCCGTCCTAACGTGTTTCACGTGAGCACCCATTTCTCCCGCATCCCGATCCTCGACCCGCAGCCGCTCGTCGAGGGCGGCGTGTTCCCCGCGAAGGCGATCGTCGGCGAGACCGTGCCCGTCGCCGCCACGGTGTTCCGCGAGGGTCACGACATCATCGGCGTCAACGCCGTGCTCAGCGACGACACCGGGCGCGAGGTGCACCGCTCACTGCTCTTCAACACGATCGAGGACGTCGACCGCTACTCCGGCTTCGTCGTGCCGCGGGCCACCGGCCTCCATCACATCGTCATCGAGGGCTGGGGCGACGACTTCGCCACCTGGAAGCACCGCGCCGAGATCAAGATCTCCGCCGGCACCGACGTCGAGCTCATGCTCGCCGAAGGGGTCGAGCTCCTCGACGCTTACCGGAAGGCGCCGGGCCGGGTGGCCCGCGACCGCGACATCCTCAAGGAGGCGCTCGGGCACCTCGAGTCCTCCCACGGCGAACCGCTCGAACGCCTGCAGCGCGCGCTCAGCCCCGCGCTCCTCGAGCTCATGACGCGCCGGCCGATCCGTTCGCTCATCTCCCGCTCCGCGCCGCTGCCGCTCCTGGTCGCCCGCCCGCTGGCCGGCAATGCCGCCTGGTACGAGTTCTTCCCCCGGTCCGAGGGGGCGCACTACGATCCGGAGTCGAAGACCTGGACCTCGGGCACTCTCCGCACCGCCGCGGAGAGCCTGCAGCGCGTCGCGGACATGGGATTCGACGTCATCTACCTGCCGCCCATCCACCCGATCGGCGAGGTCAACCGCAAGGGCCCGAACAACACGCTGACGGCCGGTCCGGAGGACCCGGGCTCGCCCTGGGCGGTCGGGTCGAAGGCCGGCGGCCACGACGCGATCCACCCCGAGCTCGGCACCGTCGCGGACTTCGAGCACTTCGTGACCCGCGCCCACGAGCTCGGCCTCGAGGTGGCGCTCGACCTCGCGCTCCAGGCCGCCCCGGACCACCCCTGGGCCACGGAGCACCCCGAGTACTTCACCACCCAGCTCGACGGCAGCATCGCCTATGCGGAGAACCCGCCCAAGAAGTACCAGGACATCTACCCCCTCAATTTCGACAACGACTACAAGGGCCTGCGCAAGGAGATCCTGCGGATCGTGCGGCTGTGGATCTCCCGCGGCGTCACGATCTTCCGCGTCGACAACCCCCACACCAAGCCGCTGCGCTTCTGGGAGTGGCTCATCCGCAAGGTCAACGCCGACCACCCCCACGTCGTGTTCCTCGCCGAGGCGTTCACCCGCCCGGCGATGATGCAGTCGCTCGCCAAGGCCGGCTTCCAGCAGTCGTACTCGTACTTCACCTGGCGCAATACCAAGGAGGAGATCGAGGAGTACCTCACCGAGCTGCGCGACGACACCGGTGCGTTCCTGCGCCCGAACTTCTTCGTCAACACCCCGGACATCCTCACCGAGTACCTGCAGTACGGCGGGCCGGCGGCCTTCCGGATCCGCGCGGCGCTCGCGGCCACCTCGTCCCCGCTGTGGGGCATGTACTCCGGCTTCGAGCTCTACGAGCACGTCGCCCGGCCCGGGGCGGAGGAGTACATCGACAACGAGAAGTACGAGTTCAAGGACCGCGACTTCGCCGGGGCGCTCGCCGAGGGCCGCTCGCTCGCGCCGTACGTCACCCGACTCAACGCGATCCGGCGCGCCCACCCGGCGCTCGGGGAGCTGCGCAACATCACCTTCCACACCTCGGACGACGATGCGGTGCTCGTGTTCTCCAAGCGCACCGGCGAGGACGTCCTCGTCGTCGTCCTCAACGTCGACCCGCATGCCACCCGGGAGACCATGGTCCACCTCGATCTCGACGCGCTGCGGCCGTTCTCCCTCTTCATCGAGGCACCCCCCGGCCACACGACGATCGCCCCCGACGACGTCGAGCACCCCGAGGGCAAGGTCGAGTACCACCCGCCGGTGCCGCTGCCGGCCTCCCGCACGGCCACGGAGTTCGAGGCCCACGACCTCATCACCGAGCAGACGTGGACGTGGGGTGCGGACAACTACGTCCGCCTCGACCCGCGCGACGAGCCCGCCCACATCCTCGAGGTGCGCTGGCCGCAGGACTGAGCGCCGGCCGCCGTTCCGGGCCGGCCCCTGGGGATGGGCGCCGGCCGCGGGGTCCGGATCCGGCTGGTGCCGGCCACGGGGCGCCGCTCCGGCTGCATGTCCGAGCGCCGGCCACGGGGCCGAGGCGCGGGCTCGCTCCCGTGATCGGACCGGGCGGGCGAATCCGCAGGTCGCGGGGCGCGTTCGCCCGCGCGTGCCGTCGCCTTCGCTAGAGTGGGGGCAGGCATTTCAACGGCAAGGGGGACATCGGTGGCCATCAGCAGTGATCTGGAGCAGCTGCTCTCCTCGTGGTTGCCGCGCCAGGGGTGGTTCCCCAAGCTCGAGACCGAGCTCGGGGCCGACCCGGACATCACCCCGATGTCCGTCACCCAGCTCTTCGAGTTCGACACCGACGCGGTCGCGGGTGCGAACCACGACGCCCCCGGGACCGTATCGCCGGACGCGGATCCGGCAGGCGGCTCCGCGGCCGAGGCGCCCCTCGCCGAACGATCGAGCGCCGACCGCACCGACCCCGGACGCGCCGACTCCCCGCGCACCGGTGCCGGGCGTGCGGGCACCGAGACCGAGCACTACCGCATCATCGACAACCGCACGCCGCAGCCGGAACCGGCGGCGCAGCCCCCGGCCGCCGGCGCTTCGCCCACCCCCGGTCCGCTGCGGGCGTTCGGCACCGTGCAGGGTCACCAGGCGATCATCTCCGTGGGCGACGGCCGCACCCTGCGCCGCCTCAACATCCCCCTGTCGTTCCGCACGCAGGAGGACTACGCGCTCCGTCCGCATCTCATCGGCACCGTCGACGACATCACGCTCGGCCGCTGCTACGTCTACGACGGCACCGCCGACCCCGTGTTCGTCCTCGCCTACGCCCAGGCCATGGCGACCGGGCACCGGTTCCAGGGCGGTCAGGTGCAGGCCGATCGCGTCTGCGAGCACGAGCACCCCTTCGCCCGGCTCGACGATCCCGAGTCGCTCCTCGTCCACTCCGAGGTCATCCGGCTCGGACTCATCGACAGCCGGACGAACGAGTCGAGCGTCGTCATCGACGACCCGGCCGACCCCTGCGTGCTCACCTTCTTCCGCGTCATCCGCCCTGGTCTGAGCTCCGCGGTGCGGATCCCGGTCGCACTCACCGAAGCCGAATCCGGGGCCGTGCCCGAGGTCATCGGCTGGTCGGCCGGCCGCTGGTTCGACGCCGCCGACCTCGACACCCAGAGCGCCCCCCTGGCGATCCTCAGCCGCACCGAGCGCGAATCGCAGCCCGCCTGGCGCGAGGCCGTCGAGATCGCCTGCACCGTGGACTCCGGCTCGCTCGGCTCCTACAACAAGCGGGCGATGGCGCTCGGCGCCCGGGTGGGCGAACTCCACCTCGACCTCGCCGCGGAGTTCGGCGTTGTGCGCAGCACCGGCGAACCCACCGCGGACTGGGTGAAGAAGTGGCAGGAGCGGGTGGACTGGGCGCTCGCCCGGGCTCCGCTCGCCCTCGGATCTCTCGGCACCCGCCTGCGCGCCCACCGGGATGCGCTCGGTGAGCTCACGACGCTGGGCGGACTGCAGCGGATCCACGGGGAGATCACCCTCAACCAGGTGGTGACGAGCCCCGCTGCCGGCTTCCGGGTGGTGAACTTCTCCGAGGACACGCAGGAGTTCCCCAAGCCCCCGGCGATCGACCTCGTCGCCCTGCTCCGCAGCATCGACTACGCCGCCGGCTACGCCCGGCTCCGCCGCACCGGCGCCCTCGAGCTCGACGCGCAGCCCGTGGTGCTCGGATTCTCCGGCCTCGAGGAATCGGGCGAGTCCATGCAGGAGGTCGTCGACTCCCCGGAGTACCTGTGGTCCTCGCAGGCGCAGAACTCGCTCCTCACCGGCTACTCGCACGCGGTCAACGCCTCCGTCGGCCTCCACGACCCGGTGCTGCGCGCGGTGCTCGTCGACCGCCTCCTCGTCGAGGTCGTCACCGAGCTCCGCAACCGCCCCACCTGGCTCATCGTCCCGCTCGCGACGCTCACCCTGCTGCTCGGCGGCCGGCTCGAGCACGACGTGCCCACCGCGGACGAGGAGGGCGCCGCCCGCGCCTGGGCCGCCCCGGCCACCGCCGCGGAGGTCAGCGCCGAGCAGTTCTCGCAGGCCTCGGTGGACCAGGTTCCCGTCATCCCGCCCGAAGAGGACCGCACCCGGGGGGAGACTCCCACGCAGGCGGAGGCCTCGCAGGGGATCTCCGCGAATGCGGCCCCTGTAAAGGCGGCCGTCGCAGGCGAGGTGGCTCCCACGAAGGAACCCGGTGGGGAGCCGGCGTCAGCTGAGCCGGGTCCCGGACCGGTCGAGAACGTCGACCCGGAGCTTGTTTCGGGCGCGGATCCCGTGCCTGCCGGGGGTCCGGAGCCGGCCCCGGCCTCGGACACGGCCCCTGCCTCGGACGCGGCCCCTGCCTCGGACACGGCCCCTGCCTCGGACACGGCGACTCCGGAGCCGGCTCCCGCCTCGGCTCCGGCACCCGCACCCGCGGACCCTGTGCCGGGAGCCTTCGTCGGCATGACGGCGGACCCCGACGACCCGGACGACGAGTTCGACCTGGAGGTCGCGGAGCCGCCCGCACCTTCGCGCCCCGACACCGACCCGACGGCGGACGCCGCACCCCCGATGCCGGCGCGGCCGCCGGCCCCGCCGCGCTTCGGATTCGACCGCTGACGCGGACCACCCCAGACGCGGATCCGCGCACAGGAGGATGACGGAACCATGAGCGAACTCACCCCCGAGCTGCTCGACACGATCGCGGCGGGAGCGCACTACGACCCGCACGGCGAGCTCGGCGCCCACCGCCTCGACGCGGAGCACGTCGTCGTGCGCACCGTCGCCCACATGGCCGACTCCGTCGCCGTGGTCGTCGACGGCGAGCACATCCCTGCCGAACACGTGCGCAGCGGCGTCTGGGAGGCCCGCCTGGCCCGTGCGGACGTCCCCGACTACCGCCTCGCGATCGACTGGGGCTCCGGCCCCGTCGTGACCGACGACCCCTACCGCTTCCTCCCCACCGTCGGAGAGCTCGACCTCCACCTCATCTCCGAGGGACGCCACGAGAAGCTGTGGACGGTCCTCGGCGCGCATCGCCGCACCTACGACGGGCTCGGCGCCGACCCGATCACCGGGACGAGCTTCGCCGTGTGGGCGCCGAACGCCCGCGCGGTCCAGGTGATCGGGAGCTTCAACGGCTGGGACGGCCGTGCTCATGCGATGCGCTCGCTCGGCGCCACCGGCGTGTGGGAGATCTTCGTCCCCGGCCTCGGCACCGGCGAGATCTACAAGTTCCGGATCCTCACCCGCGACGGCCGCTGGGTGGAGAAGGCCGACCCGCTCGCCCGGGCCGCCGAGGTGCCGCCCGGCACCGCCTCGGTGATCGCCGACTCGGAACACACCTTCCGCGACGCCGGCTGGATCGCCGCGCGCGACGCCTCGGTCCCGGCCGACCGCCCGATGGCCACCTATGAGGTCCACCTCGGCTCCTGGCGCCTGGGCCTGGGCTACCGGGAGCTCGCCCGCGAGCTCGTCGACTACGTGTCCGCGCTCGGCTTCACCCACGTCGAATTCATGCCCGTCGCCGAACACCCCTTCGGCGGCTCCTGGGGGTACCAGGTCACCTCGTACTACGCCCCGACCTCCCGGTTCGGCTGCCCGGACGAGTTCCGCCACCTCGTCGATGCGCTCCACGAGGCCGGGATCGGCGTCATCCTCGACTGGGTGCCCGCCCACTTCCCCAAAGACGAGTTCGCGCTCGCCCGGTTCGACGGCGAGCCGCTCTACGAGCACCCGGACCCGCGGCGCGGCGAACACCCCGACTGGGGCACGCTGATCTTCGATTACGGCCGGCCCGAGGTGCGGAACTTCCTCGTCGCGAACGCGCTGTACTGGATCGAGGAGTTCCACATCGACGGGCTGCGCGTCGACGCGGTCGCCTCGATGCTCTACCTCGACTACTCGCGTGAGGACGGCCAGTGGCTGCCCAATGAGCACGGCGGGCGGGAGAACCTCGACGCGATCGCGTTGCTCCAGGAGGTCACCGCGACGGTCGGCAAGAAGCACCCCGGGGTCGCGATCATCGCCGAGGAGTCGACCGCGTTCCCCGGTGTCACCGCACCGACGTCCGGCGGCGGACTGGGCTTCGACCTCAAATGGAACATGGGGTGGATGCACGATTCGCTCGGCTACATCGGACGCGACCCGATGTACCGCAGCTGGCACCACAACGACATCACCTTCTCCCTCGTCTACGCCTTCTCCGAGCAGTACGTGCTGCCGATCTCCCACGACGAGGTGGTCCACGGCAAGGGCTCGCTGCTCGCCCGGTTCCCCGGGGACCGCTGGCAGCAGCTCGCCGGGGTGCGCTCCTTCTTCGCGTACCAGTGGGCGCACCCGGGCAAGAAGCTCGTGTTCATGGGCTCGGAGTTCGGCCAGGAGGCCGAGTGGTCCGAGCAGCACGGCCTCGACTGGTGGCTGGCCGACATCCCCGGCCACCGCGGGGTGCAGCGGCTCGTGGCCGACCTCAATCAGCTGTACCAGGACACCCCGGCGCTGTGGGAGCAGGACGGGGTGCAGGCCGGGTTCCAGTGGCTCAACGGGGCCGACTCCGGGAACTCCGTGCTGTCCTTCGTCCGCTGGTCGACCTCCGGGGAGCCGCTCGTGTGCGTGGTGAACTTCTCCGGGCGGACGCTGAGCGACTACCGCCTCCCGCTGCCGTTCGGCGGGGTGTGGACCGAGCGCCTCAATACCGACGCCGAGGCCTACGGCGGCTCCGACGTGGGCAACATGGGGTGGATCGACGGCGAGCCCGGGGGATTCAACGGCTTCGACGCCTCCGCCGAGGTCACCGTGCCCGCCCTCGGCGCCCTGTACTTCACCCCCGGGCGCTGAGCCCGCTCAGCACCGCGAACTGCGCGGTATCCGAGACCGAGCACGCAATTGCGCGGTCGCATTCGGATACCGCGCAGTCCGTGCTCGATGTCACCCCGTGGTTCGCGATCCGTGCAGGATCTGCGACCGCGCGCGGTGCTCAGATCGGTCTCCCCGCGCCGGTCACTTGCCGCCGATGGCGAAGATCGTGGCTCCCCGGGGGTCGGCGAAGGCGGAGATGAAGCCGTAGGGCGAGGGGTCGGCATCCATCATCGCGAACGCGCCGAGGTCGACCGCGCGGCGCAGCGTGTCACCGGCGGAGTCGACGAGGTAGCACGTGTTCCAGGTGCTCGGCTGTTCGGGTGGGTACACCTGGGACACGTCCATCATCCCGAACAGGTAGTCGCCCTCGGGTCCCTTCGCGCTCGCATAGGTGTAGGGGAATCCCTCGGGCTGCTCGAACTCGACGCCGAGCCAGCGGCTGTAGAAGGCCCGGGCCGCGTCGAAGTCCTTGGTGTGCAGGTCGAACCAGGCAGGGCAGCCGGGCTGGGCGGCCGCCCCGAACCCGCGATGCGTGCCGGGCTGCCACAGCCCGATGACCGCGCCGGCGGGGTCGTGGAGCAGCGCCATCGTGCCCTGCTCACCGACGTCGGTCGGCTCAATGATCGCGGTGGCGCCCAGGTGGAGTGCCTCGTCGAAACTCTGCTCGATGTCGTCGAAGTGGAGATAGAGGTGCCAGACGGAGCGCTGGGACCCGGCGTCGTGGTGCGCCGGAGCGTCGGAGGGCGAGGTGTCGTCCATCGCAGCGCCGAGGCCGGCGACGGCGACCGGTCCGGAGTCGGTGCGCGCGGATGCGATGCGGTAGTCGCCGTGTTCCGGTCCCTGGGATTCGATGTCCCAGCCGAAGACCTCGCGGTAGAACGTCACCGAGGCGTCGACCTCGGGTGTGCTGAGCCCGGCCCAGCAGGGCTGTCCGTTGATGAAATCCATGGCGATCCTCCTGCTCGGGAACGGTGCGTGCTTCCAGTGTGCCCCCGAAAGCGCCGGCCAGGGTGGTGCCGAAGCGAGAGTTCACCTTGCGCCGCAGGTGGGCGGGGTGAGCCGGGTCGTTCAGCCGACCCGGGCGGAGCCGTCGGCGCGGGCGGTGGCGCGGGCGTGGTCCTGTCATCGAACTGCGCGGTATCCGAAGGGCGCCGCGCAATTGCGCGCTCGGTTTCGGATACCGCGCAGTCGGGTGTCGCCGAGCCGCCGGCGCCCCGAACCTACAGCACTCACAGGAGGCCCATGCGCATGAGCGCGCGGCGGAACCGGTGGACGTCGATGACGTCGGCCCACGTGAGTCGCACGACCGTGTACCCGCATTCGCGGATGCGCTGTTCGCGCTCCTTCTCGTCGAGCAGGACGTCGCGCCGCATGAGGTTGGGATCCGCGGCGGACGCGTACTTGCCCAGCCCGTCGACCTCGATGACCAGTCGTCTGCTCTGAAGCAGGAAGTCCACCTGCGCGACGCGGAACCCGTGCCGATCCTCGATCCACACCTGCTGCTGGACTCCCTCGACGCCGAGGTGGTGGAACCCCACAGTGGCCAAGCTCTCCGCCGGTGATTCGGCGAGCCCGGTCGCCCACTCGAATGCAGTGAGGAGTCGACGACGCCCGGGACCGTGGCCGGTCGATTCGATGATCTCAGCGAGCGTCTCCCTGCGGGCTGCGATCGCCTCGGGCTCCGGCGGGAACTCGCCCCTGCGCCGGTCCGCAGCACCGACGCGTTCGCCGCGGGCGAGGAAGGCGTCGAGCGCGACGACACCGGTCTGGATGCCGCTGTCGCGAGCCAGGTCGACCACGGTGCGCGCTCGTGTGGTGATCATCCGATCGGCACCGGCCGTCGCTGCGGATCCTGATTCGGTCGAAGGCGCCTGCGGCGAGAGCGATCGTATCGATGCACCCGTGGACCGGATGGCCGCCGTCGCCGGGCCGGGCCCGTGAATGGCCGCCGCAGAGCCGGTCGCCACGACCCTCACTGTTGAGCGATCCGGGGCAGGCGTCCCGGTGGTTCCCGGGTTATCGGGGGCTGGTACTGGCGGCGCCGGCAGGGCGGGCGCCTCGGCGGCTGTCTGATCGTCGAGAACGGGTGATCGGTGAGCGAGGACCTCGATGATGGACATCGTGTGCGCAGCGTCCACGATGCGCCGGCGTCGGTGGATCGATCTCGCGCTGCGGCTGCGCCGGGGGTTCACCAGCTCGATGCGGTTCGGCTCCGGGCCGATGTACGGAATCCCGAGAAGCAGACCAGCGGAGCGGTGGCTCACCGCGTCATCCTGACACAGCGATTCGTGGGCGAGTACCCAGCCGAGGTGGCGCTGTCGGAGGTAACGCCGCCAGCGCGGGTCGCTGCTGCGGGTTGTGCCCACCGCGGATCCGCGCGGGCGCAGGCCTTCCGGGTCGTCGACGAAGTACCCGAACGGGCGATGCCCAGGGACACCGCACTGCGAGATGACTTCGAAGACTCCGTGCGACAGGCGGTCGATGCAGCAGGACAGCGCGGTTCGGATGCGATGTTCAGCCGAGGGGTGATGGGCGATGTCGCGATACGTGAAGACGTTGTACATGCGCCGATGGTGCGTGCGGTCGAGCGCGACGGGAAGTGCGGCGACGGCGATGTGGATACTGGTGCTCGTTCCACAGGCGAGGAGTCGCAGCCGTGAGCAGGGATTCCACACGTGCACCGCACATCGGCGGGGTCGAGCACGAGCCGACTGCGCGGTATCCGGTGATCACCGCGCAATTGCGTGTTCGGTTTCGGATACCGCGCAGTTGGGCGGAGCGACCCGCCCACCGGCGCGGGAAAGGTCTGGCGCGGGAAAGGTCAGGCACGGGCAAGTACGGGTTCGCCGCCCGGCCGCTCAGCCCACCCAGGCGGAGCCGTCGGCGCGGGGGTCCGAGGCGGCCTCGGGCGTCTCCCCGCGCAGGTCGATGACATTCGCGTGGCCCATCCAGTCAGTGCGCGGGGCGGTCCACTGCACCGGCTCCGGGCTCGAGCGCTCGAGCTCCGCGACGGCCTCGGCGGGGACGTCCTCCTCCGCATGGACGGACTGCGGGGTGTCGTCCTGATGGCGCACACCGGTCACCCAGCGGGGCAGCGCGACGGCCTCGGCCGCGGTGCCGCCGCGCACGAGGTGCGTGAACAGGCGGGCATGGATCTGCGCCTGGGCCTTGCCGCCCATCGTCGCCTGCACGAGGGCCGGGCGGCCGGTCGGGTCGGTGACGATGACCGGCATGAGCGTGTGCGCGGGCCGCGTCCGGCCCCGGACCAGCTGCGGTGAGTCCGGGTCGAGGGAGAACATCGAGCCCCGGTTCTGGAACACGATCCCGGTGTGCGGGTCGAGGCAGCGCGAGCCGAACGCGGAGTACAGGCTCTGGATGAGGGAGATGCTCACCTCCCCGTCGCTCGCCGCGATCCCCACGGTGTCCCCGTCGGCCGGCGGGGTGGCGACGGGTCGTACGGTGTCGGCCGGGGAGGCGCCGCCGGTGGGAAAGGCGGAGCCGGCGGGAGAGGCGTTGCCGGTGGGGGAGGCGCCGGGGTCACCGCTGCCGAGGCGCCCCGAGCGGTCGAGGAGGAGCGCCGGATCGGTGTCCTCGGCGAGGACGGAGTCGCGCAGCGCATCCGAGGCGGCGAAGGACCCGGTCCAGATGCGGGCGAGCGCGGCGTCGGTCAGAGCGCCGTCGTCGATACTGTCGGCACCGCTGGACCCATTGCCACCACCGGACTCGCCGGTACCACCGGACTCGCCGACACCACTGGCCCCGACACTGTCGGACCCAGCGGCACCGCCGACACCGTCGGGCCCCGCAGCGCCACGGGGCTCGGCGGCCTCGCCGAGCTCATCGAGGTACCGCAGGAGTGCGAACCCCTGGCACGGCGCGCCACCGGTGTTCACCGTGAGCCCGGCGAACTCGGTGCTCAGCGGTTCACCGATGTGCACCGTGTAGTCGGCGAGGTCCTCCGCCGCGAAGTCCGGCCGTACCTGCTGGAGGTAGGCGAGCACGTCCGCGGCGACCGCGCCGTCGTAGAAGTCGTCCGGGCCGGCCTCGGCGAGACGGGTGAGAGTGCGGGCGAGCGCCGGGTTGGACGCCTGCTCGGCCTCCGCCCAGTCGGGTCCGAACATCGCCTCGACGAAGGCGAGTCCCTCCGGCCCCGAGGCGGCCGTCCGGTCGATCGCCCCGCGCAGCGACTCGCTGATCGGGTAGCCGTCGCGGGCGCAGGCGATGGCCGGTTCGAGCAGACGCGCCCAGGGAAGCCTGCCGTAGGTGTCGTGCAGGTGCTTCCACCCGCGCAGCGTGCCGGGGACGGTGATGGATTCCGGGCCGAAGGCGGGCACCCGCCCACTCGTGCCCCATGCCGCCGGGTCGACGGCGCGCGGGGCGTACCCGAACCCGTCGACGAGCTCGAGCGTGGTCTGCGATCCGGCGCCCGGGGCGGGTGCCGCTGACGTGGGCGGGTCCCCGTCCGCACCCGCATCCGCGGCGGCGGTGCGCGCGACGAGTGCGATGAGGTCCCCGCCGATCGCCGTGTTGTGCGGGTAGACGACGGTGAGCACCGCATCGGCGGCGATCGCCGCGTCCACGGCGGAGCCGCCGTCGGCGAACGCCTGCCGACCGGCCTCGGTGGCGAGTGTGTGCGGGGTGGCGATGGCGCGAACGGCCCCGACGGTGGGGGCGGCAGTCTGAGCAGTCATGATGCTGTCCACCCTAGCCGCGGCCGAGGCCTCCGTCACCGGTTCCGCGCCCGGCCGGAGCCTCGCGCGGCGCGCACTGCCGGCGCTCCACATCTCCACGACCCCTCCACGCATCCCTGCGCCCGGTTCGTGCGGAGCACCGCACACCGTGCCCCCGACCCCACCGGTGGCGCAGAGCGCCCTGCCACACCTGCGGCGGAGGTCGTACAGTGGTGGCATGAGTCACACCACGGCTCTCTCCGCCATCGCGTTCATGCGCCGTCTCCACGCGGACCGGATCACCGTCTACGACGTCGCCGACCACGTCGGCTACAGCCCGGCCCACTTCTCCCGTGCGTTCGCACAGGTCACCTCCCTGAGCCCCGGGCAGTACCTCGCCGCGGTCCGCTTCGATGCCGCCAAGCGCCTGCTGCTGGCCGAGGACTTCGCCGTGTCCGAGGTGTGCGCCGCCGTCGGCTTCGACTCGCTGCCGACCTTCACCCGCCGCTTCTCCCGCGC
Organism: Brevibacterium sp. R8603A2; assembly: GCF_023072605.1. Taxonomy (NCBI): domain Bacteria; kingdom Bacillati; phylum Actinomycetota; class Actinomycetes; order Micrococcales; family Brevibacteriaceae; genus Brevibacterium; species Brevibacterium sp. R8603A2. The sequence goes on along the minus strand of NZ_JALLGN010000006.1, from coordinate 186,975 downwards.
CGTCGGCACCACCCCGGCCGCGCTGCGCCGACTCGCCGAGAGCGTCGGCGAGCAGCCGCCTCGGCCGTTCGAGCAGACCCGCGGGCGCCACGCCCCGGTGCGGGTGCGGATCCGCTACCCGGACGACGGATGGGGCGGCGCAGACACCTGGTTGGGCTGGTATCCGCAGCCGGCACCCATCGGCCTGCCCGCCGCCGGTGTGCTCGTGCGGGACCGAGAGCTCGTCGACCTGCCCCTGTGCCCCGGGAACCCGTGGCTGCTCGCCTTCGTCGTGCCGCCCGCAGCGCAGGTGAGCGACCACTTCGCACTCGGTCGTCCCGTCGTCGCGGTCCACCGCACCCCCCTCACCCAACCGCTGCCGGCCGGAGCCGAGGTGACGCTCGACCTCGGCCCGGCGCCGGGCACCTCGGCGCCCCTGCTGTCCGCCCTGCCGGTGCTGTGGGCGCAGGAGCGCAGGAACGGATAATCACGCCCGCCCGTACGGGCTTACCGTGGGGAACACCGACAGGGCCGGAATCAACCGATTCCGGGCACCGACACATCCGACGCCGATCGCAGCGACCGGCACGGTGGAGAGAGAAGGCACGACCATGGCACGTCCGACCGGAGAGCCCACCTGGCTCGAGTACAGCGCGAACGGGATCGCGGGTTCCATCGACTTCTACCGACAGATCTTCGGCTGGGAGTTCGAGGACCTGGGCCCGGAGATGAATCACTACCGCATGGCCGTCGCAGAGGGCGGCCGCCAGTCCGGCTTCATGGACACCACCGGGATGACCTGCCCGGACGGCGAGGAGCTCACCCCCACATGGGACGTCTACCTCTCCGTGGACAGCGTGGACGAGCGCCTCGAGAAGGCCCGCGCGAACGGTGCCCGGGTGGTCGTCGAGCCCGCCCGGATGGAGGGCGTGGGGACCTTCGCCGGGATCTGCGATCCCACCGGGGCGTTCGTGGGCCTGTGGGAAGACGGCGGGTTCGAGGGCTACGTGTTCTCCGGCAAGCCGGGCACCCCGGTGTGGTTCGAGCTCATGAGCATGGACTTCGACGCCTCGGCGGCGTTCTACTCCGCGGTCTTCGACTTCGACATCACGCTCATGGACAGCGATGAGGACGACCCGCAGCCCGACCTCCGGTACGCGACGAACGCACCCGGGGAGAAGGCGAGCGCAGGGATGTGCGAGGCGAAGGAATGGTTCCCCGCCGGCACGAAATCGTTCTGGCGGCCGTACTTCGGGGTCGCCGACGCCGATGCGACCGTCGCCGCGATCGAGAAGGCCGGCGGGAAGCTGCTCGACGGGCCGATCGACTCCCCGTTCGGCCGGGTCGCGACCGTCGCGGACCCGAAAGGCGCGAGCTTCCAGATCAACCAGCCGCTCCCCGGCGGCCCGGGAGCGGGATCCTGATGGCCGCCGTCGACACGATCACCCCGTTCCTCTGGTTCGCGGACTGCGCCGAGGAGGCGATGGAGTACTACGTCTCCGTGTTCCCCGACTCCTCGATCGACGAGATCATGCGCTACTCCGCCGACCTCGAAGTCATGGGGGAGCAGTTCCAGGGTATGGCCGGGAAGGTCAACGCTGCGTGGTTCACGCTGGCCGGCCGGAGGTTCGGCTGCCTGGACGGCGGGCCGTACTTCACCATCACCGAGGCGGTGTCGTTCGCGATCGCGTGTGCCGACCAGGCGGAGATCGACCACTACTGGGAGAAGCTCTCCCACGTCCCGGAATCGGAGCAGTGCGGCTGGTGCAAGGACCGGTTCGGAGTGTCATGGCAGGTGGTGCCGGCGCGGATGAGTGAGCTCGTCCGGACGCCGGCGCAGATGCAGGCGATGCTCGGGATGGAGAAGATCGTCATCGCCGACCTCGAGGCCGCGGGCTGAGTCGTCTGGCCGGCTGACCCGTTCGAGTGAACCGTCCGTCCGGATGACTCGCATCATCCAACTGCGCGGTATCGTGCCCCGAGCGCGCAATTGCGCGCCGGGTTCCGGATACTGCGCAGTTGGATGAAGCGGCGGATCGCCGCTTGCGCAGCGCCTCGCCGGTTCAGTGCACCGCAGGGTCGGCGCGTCGCAGGGTCGGCGCGTCGTGCTGGACATGTGCCGCCGGGGCAGCGCCGCGGGGTCAGCCCGCCGTGGTGAGCACGACCGCGGACATCGGGGGTACGCGCACGGTGCCGGCTTCGATCGAGGCGAAGAGCTCGCCATCGGCGTCGGTCGCGCCACCGGCGTCTCGTGAGGCATGCGAGTCCTCACCCGACCCGGCGCCGCGCTCGGCGAGGAACCCGGCGGTGTCGAGCAGGATCGACGCGGCACCACCGGGCAGCTCGACGGCTGCGGCCTCGGTCCCGAGGTTCGCGACCACGTGGAGACCGCCGATCGTCATCGCGACCCACCGGTCACCGGCGCTCCCTCCGCCCGCGGACGCGTCCACCGTGATGTCGGCGAAGGCGAGCTCGCGGAACTCGGGCCGCTCGGCGCGCAGCGCACCGAGAGCGCAGTAGAGCTCGAAGATCGCCCGCCGGGCCGCGGTCCCGGTCCCGTGAGCCGATCCCGTGCCCAGCCCGGCCCCGAGAGCCGGTCCCGTGCCGAGCCCGGAAGCGGCGAACCCGGCATCCGCGGCCCCGGCTCCGGCCGCCTCGGATCCGGGGACCCCGGCTCCGGGCGCCTCAGCCGAGTCGTCTCCGCTCCCGTCCTCACCGAACTCCGTCCAGTCGAGGACGGAGCGGGTGGAGGTCTCCGGGTCCTGCGGGTCGGGCACCGCGGACTCGTCCCAGCCCATGCGCGCGAACTCGGACTTCCGGCCGTTCGACACCGCCTCGCCCAGCCAGTCCTCGCGGTGGTCGGTGAAGAACTGCCAGGGGGTCGAGGCCGCCCACTCCTCACCCATGAAGAGCATCGGGGTGTTCGGCGCGAGCATGAGGAGGACCGCCCCGACGGCCAGCGCATCGGTGCCGACGAGGTGCGACAGCCGCTCCCCGGCCGCCCGGTTGCCCACCTGGTCGTGGTTCTGGATGCAGACGATCAGCTGGCCCGGTGACACCCGGTCTCCGTCGATCGGCCGGCCGTGGGCGCGGCCGCGGAAGGTCGAGAGCGTCCCGTCGTGGAAGAAGCCGCTGCGCAGCACCTTCGGGAGCGCCGCGGGGTCCGCGAAGTCGGCATAGTAGCCCTCGGTCTCCCCGGTCAGCGCGACGTGCACGGCGTGGTGGAAGTCGTCGCTCCACTGGCCGGTGAGGCCGTCCCCGCCGTCGGCGCGAGCGGTGATGAGCCGGGGGGCGTTGAGATCGGATTCGGCGATGAGGTGGATCGGGTGGGCGCGTCCGAGCGTGCGGGCCAGCTCCTCCATGTGGACGGTCATGTCCTCGAGGATCGGCAGGGCGCGCGAGTCGAGAAGGGCGTGGACGGCGTCGAGCCGGAACGCGTCGACGCCGTAGTCGGCGGCGAACATCGCGAGGTCGTCGAGGATGAGGGCACGCACCTCGTCCGAGCCCGGGCCGTCGAGGTTGATCGAGTCGCCCCAGGGGTTCGCTGCCGCGGCGTGGAGGTAGGGCCCGAACATCCCCAGGTAGCTGCCCGAGGGCCCGAGGTGGTTGTACACGACGTCCTGGATCACGCCGATCCCGCGGGCGTGGGCGGCCTCGACGAAGCGCCGATACCCCTCCGGCCCGCCGCAGCTCTCCTGCACCGCGAACCAGCCCACCCCGTCGTACCCCCAGTTGTGGAGGCCGGCGAAGGTGTTGACCGGGAGCAGCTCGACCCAGCCGATGCCCAGGCGCACGAGGTGGTCGAGCTTCTCGATCGCCGCGTCGAAGGTGCCGGCGCTCGTGAAGGTGCCGATGTGGAGCTCGTAGACCGGGGAGGAGTCCCAGGCCCGGCCCGCCCAGCCGCCGTCCGAGGCGCGTTTCGCCGCAGGGGCGTCCGACGCCGAGGTGGGGGCCGGCTCGCCGTCGGCGCGGTCGGCCCAGCCGCCGTTCGGGCTGCTGCCCGCTGCCGAGGTGCTCCCCGGCTGTCCGAGGACCGGCACCGTGGCCGACGGACCGTGCGGCCCGTAGGGCTGCCGGCGGGAGCGCGGGTCCGGGCGCAACGCCGGATCCTCGTCGAGGAGGTAGCCGTACTCGATGACGGGGGCCTCGGTGCCGCCGGCGGCGCCCGCGGCGTGGTCCGCGAGATCGCGGAGCACGGCGGTGAGCGCATCGGAGGGAGCGGTGACGGCCCACCAGCCGGCGGGCGTGGTCTCCATCGCCTCGGTGTGGAAGCCGAGTGCGCTGAGCTCCTCGCCCTCGACGGGGGCCTCGCGGTACTGGGTGCGGGCGAAGTCGGTGCCGTAGGGCGCGTCCGCGAGGCGCCAGGCGAGGCGCACGGTTCCGGCAGCCGGGGCCCAGACGCGGAACACCGGGTCGCTGCCGGTGACCGGGTCGCTGCCGGCGACCGGGTTGATGCCGGTGCCGGAACCGGCGTCGGGGTCCGGCCCGGCCTCGGGGCCGGTCACGAACCCGCGCGCGATGCTCGGATAGTCGGGGAAGTGGAAGGTGGCGTCGATGCCGGGGTATCGCGTCATGGGTCTACTCCACGCGTTCGAGGACGGCGACGGGCAGGCGGTCGAGGAGCTCGGCGACCTGCAGGCGGGTGCCGGTGAACTCGGCTCCGGTGAGCACGTCCCGCCAGCGGCAGGGCGCCTCGGGTGCGGGGGCCTCGCTGGGCTCCGCGGAGCCGGTGGTGCCGGCGGTGCTGGTCCCGGGGTCGTCCGCGGGGAGGTCGTCAGTGGAGCGGTCGGGGTCCGTCTCCGCGAGCACTTGGGCGAGGTAGGCGTCCTCGTCGAGCGGGCGGAGGTCCTCGGCGGCGACGGTGACCGCGGTGTCGGCCCACCCGCCGGCCGCTGCCAGGCCGATCGGCAGGCGGGTTCCGACGAGCAGCACGCGCCCGCCGAACAGCACGGCCAGCGCATGCTCCCATTGCGCGCCCGTCCGCCCCACCGGCCCCGGCGGGCCGGTGAGCAGCGGGCTGTCGGGGACGAACACCTCGCGCAGGCGCGTGCGCAGGTGGAGCAGGCGAGAGGTGAGGAGGAGCTTGACCGCGCCGGAGTCCCAGGCCGCCTCATCGCTGAGATCGAGCCGGTCGATGCCGCCGAGGTGGCGGCCGCGCTCGCCGTAGTCCACCGGGCGCCGGTTGTCCGGGTCGACGAGCGAGCGGTCCCACAGCTCGGTGCCCTGGTAGACGTCGGGGACGCCGGGGGCGAGCAGCTGGAGCGCCTTGGCGACCAGTCCGTTCGAGTGCCCGGCTGCACGGATCCGGCCGTCCATGTCCTCGATGAGGGCGCGGAGCTCGGGGTCCTGCTCGGTGGCCTCCATGGCGGCGCGCAGCTCGTCCTCGAACTCTTCGTGGTTGTCCGTCCACCAGGTGTAGAGGCTCTGCTCGCGGGCGGCCTTGAGCGCGTACTCGGTGAGCCGCTCCGGGGTGGCCGGCCAGGCACCGAGCACCGCCTGCCACAGGAGGATGTCGAACGAGGTGTCCGCCGCGAGCGGCGCCTTGGTGCGCTCGATGCTCGCGTTGACGCCGTACCGTGCGCCGGCGGTGACCATGAGGTCGGACTCGTCGGGCCGGTAGCGCACGGAGGTGCGCTGCCGGGCGGCGGCGAGGAACGCGAAGAACTCGCCAGGGAGCTCGGCGAGAGCGAGGATGCGGGCGCGGGTGTCCTCGCTGCGCTTGGTGTCGTGCGTGCTCAGCGAGTTGAGGCCGTGGGGAGTGGTGCGCATGCGGCGCTCGAACTCCTGCCACAGCGCGGCCGGCTCGAACGGCTCCTCCGGCCGGCCGCCCACCTCGTTGAGCGCGGTGAGCGCGGCGTAGCGGTAGAAGGTCGTGTCCTCCACACCCTTGGCCATGATCGCGCCGGTGGACTGGGCGAACCGGATGAAGGTGGGATGGTTCGCGGTGGTGAGCACGACGCCGAGGTACGCGAGCAGCCGGTCCGAGGCGGTCGCGGAGCGGGCCGTCGAGCGGATCGCCGACAGCGCGCGCATGATGATCTGGCCGTCCTCGCTCAGCGGCGGCAGGTCCACGGTATCGACGGTGTCCGAGAGCTGGGCGAGGAAGTGCTCGCGGTCGGTGGGCGCCGGGCGGTAGACGCGGTAGACGGGCAGCGAGGCGGCGAGGATCCCGAACACGTCGGCGAGCTGCTCGATGTCGATGTCGAGCGGGTCGGCGCCGATCACGGCGCGGGAGCGGGCATCGCAGTGGAACCAGCCGATGGCCTTGAGCTCGCGGGCCAGACGGAGCATCTCCCCGGACAGCGGGCCGAAAGCGAAGTGCGTCTTGGCGGCCTGCTCGATCTGGGTGAACAGGCCGTGCACGGAGGTGGGGTGGCGCTGCAGGTGGCGGCCGGCGGCCGCGAGGCCCGCCGGCTCCTCGGCGGCGTCCGCCCCCTCGACCGCTTCACCGGGCAGCGGACCGCCGGCGAAGAGCTGCTGGCGGGCGGCCTCGAGGTGGAAGAACCCGGCACGGTCGGTGAGCGCACCGTCGATGTAGGCGATGAGCTCGTAGCCGGTGGTGCCGCGGGCGCCGGCCTCGGCCCAACCGGCCGGCAGCAGCTCGCGGGCACCGAGGGACTCGAGGGCCAGGATCTTCTCCGTCACGATGTAGGCCCCGGTGAGGTGGGTGAGCCGGGTCAGGTACTCCTCGGGCCGGGCGAGCCCGTCGATGTGGTCGATGCGCAGCCCGTCGACCAGGCCCTCGGTGAACCAGGAGGCGATCTCACGGTGGGTGGCTGCGAACACGGCGGGGTCCTCGACGCGGATCCCGGCGAGGGTCTTGATCGAGAAGAAGCGGCGGTAGTTGAGCCCCCAGTCCTCGTGCTTCCAGTGGACGAGCCGGTAGTTCTGCACCGCGTGGAGCTCCTGCGGCGTCATCCCGTCCTGCAGGCTGCCCGGGGCCACCGGGTAGAGGTTGTCGTAGTAGGCCAGCACGGGGCTGCCCTCGTGCTCGCGGATCTCGAGCTCCCCGAGGTGCTCGGGAGCACCGAGCTCGGCGAGGACGAGCTTGCCGGTGGCCGGGCGGGTCCAGCCGTCGGCGGGGCGGAACGGCGCGGTGTCGTCCGCGCCGGCCGCCCAGTCGACGTCGAACCACTGGGCGTACCGGGATGCCTCGCCGAAGGTCAGCAGATCCCACCAATACCGGTTGTGCACGGGTGTGGCGACGCCCATGTGGTTGGGGACGATGTCGACGAGCACCCCCATGCCGGCCGCGTGAGCGGCGCGGGAGAGCGCCTCGAGCCCGGCCCGCCCGCCGCGTGCCTCGTCGACCCGGGTGGGGTCGACCATGTCGTAGCCGTGGGTCGACCCGGGTTCGGCGGCGAGGACGGGGGAGAGGTACACCCAGTCGATGCCGAGGCCGGCGAGGTAGGGGATCTGCTCGGCGGCATCGAACAGGGTGAAGTCGGAGGTGAGCTGGAACCGGTAGGTGGACGCGGGGACGGGGGCGGGGCGCTGACTCAATCTCACTCCTGCTCGGTCGGGTGGGCTCGGGCGGCGCTCAGATCTCTTCGTAGCCGGGACGGACCTTCTCGCCGGCCTCACCGGGCACGCCGAGGTCCTCGACCCGGCGGGTGCCGGTGCGGCTCGACGGCTCGTCACCGGCGGCCTGACCGGCGGCGCTGCGCGAGGCCAGGGACGCCTCGACGGTCATCGCGGTCTCCTCCTGCGTGCTCGCCTCCTTGAGGATGAGCATGGACTTGCCGCACAGGGTGATCTTCTCCCCGGCGGTGAACACGTTCTCCTCGGTGAATTCGCCGGCGGTGTCGAGCTGGACCTCCCAGCCGGGGGCGAAGTCCTCGCCGGGGAACACGAAGTCGACGTCCTCGAGGGAGGCGTTGTAGAAGACGAGGAAGTCCTCGTCGCGGATCGGGCGGCCACGCTTGTCCATGCCCTGGATGCCGCTGCCGTTGAGGTAGACGCCGACGGCGTGGGCGAAGGAGGTGTGCCAGTCGGTGACGATCATCTCCTCGCCGTCGGTGTTGAGCCACACGAGGTCCGGCAGGGGCTGGTCGACGTCGGAGCGCACGACCTGGCCGTCGAAGAACCGGGAGCGGCGGAACGTCGGGTGGTGCTCGCGGATCTCGAACACGCGGGCGGTGAATTCGATGAGCGGCTGGTCGGCGTTCTCCCAGTCGATCCAGGCGAGCTCGGAGTCCTGGCAGTAGGCGTTGTTGTTGCCGTGCTGGGTGCGGCCGAGCTCGTCGCCGTGGCTGAGCATCGGCACGCCCTGGCTCAGCGCCAGGGTGGCGATGAAGTTCCGCTGCTGGCGGGCACGCAGGGCGAGGACCTGCGGGTCGTCGGTCTCGCCCTCGGCGCCGTGGTTCCACGAGCGGTTGTGGGATTCGCCGTCGCGGTTGTCCTCGCCGTTGGCCTCGTTGTGCTTCTCGTTGTAGGACACGAGGTCGGCCAGGGTGAAGCCATCATGGGCGGTGACGAAGTTGACCGAGGCGAAGGGGCGCCGGCCGGAGTTCGCATAGAGGTCCGCGGAGCCGGAGATGCGCGAGGCGAACTCGCCCACCGTGGAGTGCTCGCCGCGCCAGAAGTCGCGGATGACGTCGCGGTACTTGCCGTTCCACTCCGACCACAGCGGCGGGAAGTTGCCCACCTGGTAGCCGCCGGGGCCGATGTCCCAGGGCTCGGCGATGAGCTTGACTTGGCTCACCACGGGATCCTGCTGGATGATCTCGAAGAAGGTCGAGAGCCGGTCGACGTCGTAGAACTCGCGGGCCAGGGCGGCGGCGAGGTCGAATCGGAAGCCGTCGACGTGCATCTCCGTGACCCAGTAGCGCAGGGAGTCCATGAGGAGCTGGAGGGAGTGCGGCATCCGGACGTTGAGGGTGTTGCCGGTGCCGGTGTAGTCCATGTAGTGCTTGAGGTCGTCCTCGACGAGGCGGTAGTAGTGCGTGTTGTCGATGCCGCGCAGGGAGATCGTCGGGCCCATGTGGTTGCCCTCGGCGGTGTGGTTGTAGACCACGTCGAGGATGACCTCGATGTCCGCGTGGTGGAGGGCGCGGACCATCTCCTTGAACTCCTGCACCTGCTGGCCGGACTGGCCGGAGGCGGAGTACTCGTTGTGCGGGGCGAGGAAGCCGATGGTGTTGTAGCCCCAGTAGTTGCGCAGGCCCTCCTCCTCGAGGCGCTGGTCCTGCACGAACTGGTGGACGGGCATGAGTTCGAGTGCGGTGACGCCGAGCTTCTTGAGGTGCTTGATGACGCTCGGGTGGGCGACGCCGGCGTAGGTGCCGCGCAGCTCCGAGGGGATGTCGGGGTGCATCTGGGTGAGGCCCTTGACGTGCGCCTCGTAGATCACCGACTGGTAGTACGGGTGGTTGGGGTGCTGGTCGCCGCGCCAGTCGAAGTAGGGGTTGATGACGACGCCGAGCATCATCGAGTCCGCGGAGTCGTCCTCGTTGTAGCCGGTGCCGTCGCTGCCCATCGGGTAGGAGAACATCGCCTGGCCCCACTCGATCTGCCCGGAGACCGCCTTGGCGTAGGGGTCGAGGAGGAGCTTGTTGGGATTGCAGCGCAGGCCGTTGTCGGGGTCGTAGGGACCGTGGACGCGGTAGCCGTAGAGCTGGCCGGGCTCGACCTGCGGGAGGTAGCAGTGCCAGACGTAGGCGTCCTTCTCCGTGAGCTCGATGCGGTCCTCGTTGCCCCACTGGTCGAAGAGGCAGAGCTCGACCTTCTCCGCGGGCTCGGAGAAGATCGCGAAGTTCGTTCCGGTACCGTCGTAGGTCGCACCGAGAGGGTAGGGCGTTCCTGGCCACACTTGCATTGAGGATGTCTCCTGACAGGCTCGGTTTCACGGGACCGGTGGGTCCTGCTCTAGCCTACCGAGTGGTCCGGACGCGGATTCACCGGCCTCCGCGGCGACGGATGAACTGTTGCCGAACTGTGGCGCGGGTCGCGGGCAGGCGACGACGGGACGATCCGGTCCCGGTGGACGGCCCCGGGACGGCCGGGCGTCACAGCGGGGACGTCGCGGATGGAGAGCCGCCGGAGCCCGGGCGGCGCAATCGGAGCTCCGGCGTCACAGCGGGGACGTCACCGGCTGTCGGCCCACAGTCCGCCCCGGTGTCCCAGCGGGGACGTCACAGCGGGGACGTCACTACACCTCGCCCGGGTGTGTGGTTGTGACAGAATGTGGGGTGCACCGCCAGGCAGGACGGGGTCTCCCGGCCGGTCGCCCGGTGCGAGGTGAGTTGACAGAGCGGCCGAATGTGACGGTCTTGAAAACCGTTGCCCCCACAGGGGCCGTGGGTTCGAATCCCACACTCACCGCCACAAACCACCACCCCTGACCAGGGCAAACGCTCGACCATCTCGAATCGTGGCCGATGGGTTTGACTCGAAGATCAAGTTATGCAGGTGCCTGCGTTCAGCCTGCTTCACGATCTCACTGTCACGCTACTGTCACGGAAACGCGGATTTCGTTTGACGTGATGACCGTTCCAGGTGTAGAAGCACTGCGGTTCCGCAACAAACGATCGGGCCATGACCTCGGCGGCGGGCGAGCTAGTTGGCGTAGGAGAAGAAGTCCTCCGGCCGCAACTCCGACGACGGGGCGCACAGGCCGTCGGCGTCGCCTCGGATCGTAGAGTCCGAGGCTCAAGGGCACCCGGCCCGCCGGTGCCCGCGGCAGCGTTGTTCCACGCATTGAGGTAAGCGCGGATCGTGTTGTCCGACCGGCCCATGATCTTGCTCGCCTCGACGACTCCGAATTTATCGTCCGGACGATAAATTCCTAGGACCTCGCTTCGCCGGCTCCACGCTTGCGGCGATCAGCCGGGCGGTTCACCCACCCCGAAACCCCGGCTAAAACACCCCGAACGCACGCTCACACGCTTTCGAACCTGAGCAGAATCTCAGCCGCTGTCAACGACCGGTCCTGCCCGACCGTCGCAGGGGGTCATGGGGCACCCCTATGCCACTGAGACGCACGCTACGGGGCCTGGGCCGGCCGTGGGGCCGCCCCTCAGCCCTGCACACCGTCGCGGCCCTCCAGGCCCGTACAGGCCCTCCTGCGGCCTCCTGGCCTCTGCCTGCCCTGCCTACCCTCTGCGTCCTCGGTGTGTGTCTGCCGCGCTGGCCGGTGGTGTGGTGGCGTTGTCTGGCTGGTGTGCCGGGCGCGGTGGTGGCTGCTAGGGCGTACAGCACGCTTGTACGGTCGAATTCCTACACGCTACGTAGGACTTCTGAAAGCAACGGGGGTGTGTTGGACAGTCGGGCCGGGGCAGCCCCCTTGTTCTCAGAACACACACGCTTCGTGTAGTAAATCGAGGTATACCCGCCCAGGAATACAGTGCAGCTCTACAGGCCCGACCGAGGTCATTTACTAAGTGAATGATTGAAGCGTCAGCGGCTGCGCTTCTCAATTGCGGCGGCACGAGTAGGCTCGGCTGCTAAGCGGACGATCAGTGCGCCTGCCACATGGACCATCAGCCATGCGTCATCGAGAGTGGCATGCGAATGGTTGTGGGAGTCGCCTAGTTCACTGCGGTCAGCGGATGCCCAATCAAGAAATTTGGTGACCCCGGCTGCCAGGTTTTGGTCGTGGCCGGCAAGAAGCCCTCGCTTCTTCGCGTCCTTGATCAACGGTCCCAACGCGCCTCCTTCGCACCCCAGCGCTTGGAGAGTTTCCTGCAACGCGGTTCCAGCATCCGTGATGGCGTTTCCGGGCTCGCCGTTGACTATCTCTTCAAGGGCGGCGAGGTATGCGGCCTGCGCTCCCGAGAACTCGCGACTCACCAACAGTCGCACCGCAGGTTCAACGACCTCCTGCAACAGCTCATCCGACTTGAACGGCACAAGATCACCATCAACGAACTTGTAAGCAACTCTGTGCTCCCGGAGGATGTCATTCACCAAGCCCTCGAACAACGCCCTGGATGTGTAGTCGTGAGGGGCTATGGACTTGTGCGCTGCCGCTAGTGCGTCGAAAACGAGCTTTCGGTCGGTAGTTGCTTTGAGGTCAGCCCAGCCGAAGTATGAGCCTAGGTCGTAGCCACCGTGAACCCGTAGGAGAAAGCTCACCTCACTTGGCTCGATTCTATGGGTCCCATAACTCATCTCGTGGCTACTCACCCACTGCCATGCAGCGGCGAGCCGGACACGCGCTCGATGGTCAACGGAATCGCTCCACAGATTTTCTCCTGCGGCTTCTTTGTCTGCAGTTATTTGATTTCGGAGGCGGTTGGACGGGAGGACCATAGGCCCAAGCATAAGGATCTGTGAACCAATTCACCCTCTTGCAACTCGCGACCGCGGCGCATTCCGTATCACGGCCGCTTTTGGAAAAGACTGCTTCACCGCTCCACTTGCGGAGACGTTTAAGCGCTGGACTCCGGATGACTAGACGTGTTCTGCCGAGCGTCAATGACGCAGCCTCTCAAGCCCGTCCAACGAGGTATACCTCTGTCACTGGAACCCCGGTAGCAGCGGATGGTTCGGATTGAGCTCGCGCAGCGCGTCCTCAAGCTCCTTGATCCGAGCGAGGAAGTTTGATCGAGCCATCATCTCTCCGAGGTTCTGTGCTTGCGTCACCGGTTCCAGGTGGTCCGGATTCGTGCACCGTGGGTTCGCGCAGACATGGTGAGCAACAAGCTCTCCAAGCGGTTTGCCGAGTTTGGCTTCCAGGGCCAGGCGGTGAGGCAAGAACTGGCCAGCTCTGTTGAAGCCGATCCGACCATAGCCCCGAGAATCGACCACGCCTTGCCACTCCCAGCACCCAGACGCGATCTTGTCGGAGCGCTCTTCGAGCACACGAAGAATTGTCCGGTAGTCCTTGGACTCCACTGCCTTCCGCAACTCTCCCCAGGCCCTCTTCTCTCGACCAGGGCAATGCGGAGAGCAGTACTTCACAGCACGACTCGTCGTTGTGAACTCTGTCCCGCACCCGGCACATTCGCGCACGTACTCTTTCAGCGGACGGCGAGCCTTCGATTCGCTGTTAAGTTCCCGGTGGCGGCGTCGCCGGCACTCTGTCTTGTCGCACGTCCAGGAGTTGGAGCGCTTCGGCTGGAACGGCTCTCCGCACTGGCTGCACTCTCGCTCGCCCAACACACGGCCAAGAGTGCCGCGCTTGTACTGGCCGTAGTGCTGGGAGCAGAGAGACCGAGTCTCAGCCAGCTTCTCGCACCCCTCAACCGAACACTGCTTGGGAGCCGGTTTCGGGCGCTGGTAGAGGGGATCGCCGTGCTTATGCCACTTGTCGTAGTGAGGCTGACACAGCCCCCGAGCAACCGGACGTTCTCCGCAGCCAGCAACGCTGCAGGACTTGCGATTACCCATATGAGAACCGTATCAGTTCGTCTCTCCTCGACCGCTTCGCTTTTCGCCGCCGCGTGAATGTATAATGGGTGGTAGCGGGCGCCGTTCGGCGGCTAGAGGAGCAAAACCTCAGTTCGCACAAAAACAGTGGAGACCCAGGTTCGACTCCTGGCTCCGGCTTTGCCGGAAGTAGCTCAATGGGTACAGAGCCCCCGTGTTCTTTCTTCTCACCAAGACGATGCCGTCCAGGCGCCAGCTGCTCGTGCAGCGTCCTGTAGTTCGGATTCAGTGAGGCGGAGTCCGGAGTAGTGGAAGCGCGCGAATCCGATGAGCCCCTGTTTCCATTTGCGGCTGTTTCGTGGGTGCTTTGCCGTTTCTGCGTAGTCCTCGACTGCGTAGGAAGCCCAACTCTCCCTGCTCAGCTTCTGCTCAAGAAGATCATTAACCCGACGCGCGCCTTCTTTGGTCACGGCGAATGCGGCGATCAAGTGCCCCAGGGTGAAGTGCAATTGCCCATCAACGAACATGGCCTCGGCCGCGCCCATTGTGAGTTTCTCCCACTTTGCGCGTTGTCCCGAGCTGAGTGATGCTATGGAGTCGCGCACCTCTTTGGTGATGCTCCCTGCGTGATGAATCTGTGCGTTCCTGGCGCAACGGAGCACGTGGAAAAGCGAAACGTTGTCGGCTGGTTCAGGAGTTCCTGCCGCTTGATACAACGTCTGGTGCATGCGTCCAGCATTGAGGGCAGCACGATCCCGTGCGACTTTGTACCCCTCGCGCTGCAACATCGAAACTGCTTCCTTGACGAATGCCTCGTATAGGGCAAGCGCATACGGAATCGCAACGGCTGCAAGGTGTGCATCGGCGTCGAGCAGCAGTTCCGAGGCGTGGTCAGGAAGAAGATTGAACCGGTCGATATCCTCGACAGAAGGAAACAGCCCGGGCAGATGGTGGGGCGATCCTTTGTGGAGTTGAAGGCTGTGAGCGGACAGCCGTGATCCCGCAAGCAGGGCGATCATCGCATTGTTTGCATCAACGCGGGCCGCGACGTACTCCCGGTATCGCGCGAATTGGATTTCACTCATAGCGCACTATTCTATTGGTCTGCCGAAGGCCGACCAAGCTTTCCGCGCTCTGGACACGTCCGGGCCTGTGACTGCATGTAAAAGCACGCATACCGTGATTGTCGGTTGACGCACTCCCGAGGACATGCGTAGTATCAAGTCATCAGAAACGTCGTTTACCACTATCGGAAACAGGTTTAAGACATGAGTTCACGCATCTACGGGTACGCCAGAGTCTCCACGACGGACCAGAACCTCGGACGCCAGCACGAAGCGCTGCGCGGCGTTGACCAGATCATCGACGAGAAAGCATCCGGGAAGAACCGCGAAGACCGCGCCGAACTCAACGCGCTAGTGAAGTTCGCCAGGCGGGGCGACACGATCCGCGTCAAGAGCATCGACCGGCTTGCCCGCAACACACGCGACCTCCTCGAACTCGTCGAAGAACTCAACAACAAAGGCGTCGCCGTCGAGTTCGTGGACACACCGAACCTCAACGTCAACGACAAAGTCGGCAAAGCGATGCTGACGATCTTCGCGGCGTTCGCAGAACTCGAACGCGAATCCATCAGAGAACGCCAACGCGACGGAATCGCGCTAGCGAAAGCCGCCGGGAAGTACGCGAAGGCCCCGGCACTCAACCCCGAACAGATCGAACAGGCCCGCGAGCGCGTCACGCTCGGCGTCGCCAAAGCCAAGATCGCCAGGGAACTCGGCGTGACTCGACAGACGCTGCACGCCGCCCTCACCGGGCGAGGCCGATACGCGAAACCCTAACCCCGCAGGACGACGAAGGCCCCGGCCCCGCACGAGCGGGAACCGGGGCCTCATCATGCCCAGAACAGCGAAGGGGCATTTTAGGGTCTTGACATATGTGCCACACCATCGCGTGCCCGCAACCGTTACCGAACCGTGACAGGCGGCCGACAGCACTACCCCCGCCCCCGCCCAGCATCCGGCGCACCCCTCGCCGAGCCAATAGCGACGACCTCGGCAGAAGTCAGCGGCGCGGGAGCTTCACCGCGCTCGACACCGCCCGGCGCACCGTGAACTCGGCCGTCGAAGCCGTCACCGGCGCCAGGCGGGCACCCGACACCCCGTCCTCCACCGTGCCAGGGTCGGTGCCGAACCGCGGACGCTCCGACCGCCCGACCCCGTAAGCAGAAAGGCGGTGCTGCGGCACCGACCTGGCCAGGCGGAGAACCGCAGCACGGTAGCGCTCATGCGCCTCGAAGAGAGGCGCGGCCTCGGCCAGCCGCTCCGAGATAAGCGCCTCCACCTCAGCGGCAATCTCACCGGCCAGCACATCAGAATCCGGCACCTCCGGGACACCGGCAATAGCCGCCCGGACCGCCTCAGCCACGGCGCGAACGTCGGCCTCGTCGGCCGCCGCCGCCTTCTCCCGCAGGCCCTCAGCGCGAAGCTCAAGAACCTCACGCTCGTCGCGGAGATCCGCGAGCTCACGCTTCCCCACATCCTCGCCGTCGGCCAGGCGTCGGCGAACATCAGCCTCCGCACGATCCGCCAGAGCAATCCGCTGCTCCACCTCGGCGAGCGCGGCACGCGCCGGCGCACCCGTCGTGACGTCCTCAATGGTCGGAACGGTGTTCTCAATGATGTTCTCGGTCATCTTCATCTCCTACTCAACGCCCGGCAACGATGCCGGGCTAGTGTTATCACTCTCGTACATAACGGACGCCGCACTGCTGGCGTCCTCAGGCGGGGTTTCAACGAACCCTGCCGCGTCGGACGCGCGCTCTGCGGCGTCCACGATCAGGTCAGCCAACCGGTAGGCGTCAGCGACCGGAAGCAAGACCAGAAACCGCGTCCCAGGATTCCTGAGCCCAACCCCCGGCGACCCGCCGAACATCACCGCCGGGTCAACCTCGACGCCGGAGGCGAACTGACGATTCCGCCGAACATGCCTCGCCGCTTCAACGAACATCTGCGGCCACCGCCTCCCCGACAGCCTCGGCTATCGCCTCGGCCAACTCCGCCGCAACCGCGGGATCCACGACGAGGAGGACGTGCGATCCCGCAAGGATCGCCACCGCCGCATCGCCCCGCTTCCGAACAGCCGCGCACACGCGGCCCCTACGAACGAACTGCTGATTATTTGCCGCCTGACGCGGCGGCTCATCAACAACAACAGACCGATCAAACCGAATCACGCGCTCACCCACTCCCGCTCGATCTCGACCGGGTCGAGCATCCGAGAGCGGAGATCGCGAAGAGCCGCGACCACCTCGGCCTCGGACAGCCGTCGGCACGGCTTGTGCGACCACACGGTCACACGGTGGACGCGGAGGTCCGTGCTATGGCCGAACGAATTCGACGGCGTCAGTCGGTGCCGCCTCCGCCCGACCTCCACCGGCCGAGCAAGACACAAATACACGCGGCCAATCCGGTCGTCCTCCAAAGCGAACCAGTCGCCGGGAATCATGTCTTCTACGGTGGTCACACGGCCTCCATAACCACGTGGAGGACAGGGCCAGTAGCGCGCCAGGCGCGCACCCGCTCCAGGTCTGAACGATTCTTCTCCCGGTGGCAGCCGAGGCACAGCAACGCAACAGCACCGAGCGAGTGCTCTCCACCCATCACCACCGGCGTCCGGTGATCGAGCTGCAAGTTCGTTTCGTCATCGCCGCAGGCCGAACAGCCTGCGCCATCACGCTCGATCAGGTCACGAAGACGAACCCGCTCGACGACCGGCAGGTGTCCGGCGTCGCGGGAGCGGCGACGGTAGTTGAACGACCACGACCGCTCCGGGCCAGCCGCCCGGAATCGGGCGGCGTTGCACGGCTTGCACCGGTAGCCGCGGCCTCGCGGATTGCTCCGGTCGCGGTGGAAGTCGATCAACGACCTCCGATCCCCACACGATCCGCAACGGCGGATCAACAGAAGCTGTCCAAGATCGGCGGCAGTAGCCGCCCTCTTCTTCGTCATAATGCACCCCAATCTGCCCGCGCCATCGCGGGCCTGGTATATGTCGGACGCCTGCGCGGCGTCCGTGTCAGCGGCGGCGTTGACTCGCCGCCCGGTGGTGGTGGTTGTTGTTCCACAGCGGCCCCCGCCGGGGCCGCCCCGTTCGCGTCGGACCTGACGGTCCTGCTCAATTCTTCGCCGTTGGATAGCGGCCCAGACAGGGCCGCGTTTGAGGGTGTAAGTACTGAGGGGGACAAATCGTGCACGCCCTCATCGGCGGTGCACGACCCGCAGATGATCGACGAACCTGGCCGCATCCCCAGCGGTCCGAACCTCCGCAGGAAGGTGCTCCGGCACGATCACATCGGACCCGTAGACGCTCATCATCGCGGCGACGAAGTCGCGGCGGCGGTGCGCTGTCGCAGTCGAACCACGCGACTCGACCCACCGCTCAGCGAGCGTGTACAGGTCGCCGCCGTCGCGTTCCTCCGGCGTCGTGAACGCCCACACCCCAACCTCGGCGGCATCGCCGCGCCATCCTCCGTATCGCACCGGGTCGAGCAGCCGCTGCTCCCGGAGGTCTCGCAGGTGTCTGCGCACCGTGCGGATGCTCGCTCCGCACTCGTCGGCCAGCCACTCGTTCCCCCGGTCGAACACGAACTGCTCGGACCCGTGGTCGATCCTCGCGCCGAATAGCATCTGCACGAACACCCGGAACTGACCGTCGGTCACAGTCGCCGCTGACGCCGAGAGCATCGCCATGCGCTCGGCCCGGAGGTCATGCACTGTGAGGCCGTCACCGGCACCCATCTTCTGCACCCGCTCCAGCGCCTCCAGCGCGGCGGACGGAACATCGTCCAGGTCGGGTTCGAAGTCGAGCGCGTCGAGCACCGCGCTCTCATAGTCGGTGGCAGTCACTGGACCCGCTGTGCGTCGAGCCACCGGTCAAGGTCGTCTACGTGGTATCGGATAGTTTTCGCGCCATAGCGAAGATAAGGGGGCGTGATCGGTGAGCGTCGGTTGTTCCGCAGCCAGGACACCTTGACGCCGATATACTCGGCGGCGATGTGCTCATCAACCGCCTTGGCGATCCCGTTGGCAACCATCATCCGGTCGAACTCGGCGGACACCTCCGCCGTACTCATGTGGTCTGTAGGTGCAGTCATCTAACCTCTGTCTCTCTATACGATTTTCAAGGAACGACACGCCAGGGCTTGACAATCCCGAACGTGTATGAAACACACTACCCCTAGATCGTGTGTTACACCAGTGTCATTCGCTCCGCTTGTGCACGATCAGTCTCCGTTTTCAGCCTGGTTCCGCGTGACAGCGTGACAGCGCGGACCGTTGTACCCTGGTCGCATGGCGACCCAGTACCCGCGGCGGCTAGACGAACTCATCGACCACGGGCCGACAGCCCGAGCTGGCAAGCGATGGCAGGTAGACGTGTTCCTCCACCCCGGCCCAGGCGGACGGAAGCGGCCTCGATTCCGCACCAAGGCCGAGGCCGAAGCCGAGCGGGACCGGCTGCGGAAGATGAAGACGACCAGCGGCAGGAAGCCGCGCAACACAGCCGGCTCCGGCTCCCGGACGAACACCGCCGAACTCTGGGAGCAGTTCAGGGCGTCGGCGCGAGTCCGGCGCACCGGACTCCGCAACCAGGCCGACCTCGCCGAGCAGTGGGAGAACCTCGTCCGACCGAAATGGGAGCACCATCTACTCGACCGGATCACCTACAAGCAGATCGAAGAGTGGGCGCAGGAACTCGCCACCGAACCGGCCCCCGGCCGGGATCGGCCGAGGTCGGTGAAGCGTCAACGCGACGCGCTCGCACTGCTCACTCGGATGCTCGCCTACGCCGTCAGCGAGCAGATGATCCCCGACAACCAGGCTTACCGGCCCGGCGGTGGCCGGGACTACATGCCGAGCATCCCCGGCGGGTCTGGGGAGACCGCGAAGCACGCGCTCACGGCGCGACAACTCAACCGGCTAGCCGACGCCGAAGCGCTCGCCAGGTGGCGCGACCTCATCCTCTTCGCGGGAACAACCGGCCTCCGGTGGCAGGAATGGGCGCGACTCGAGGTCGCGGATATCAACACCCACCGCCGGACTGTCACCGTGACGAAGGCTCTCAGTACCGTGCGAGGTCAGGGTCATTCGTTCCGAGGTCGGGCCGGTCTGATCGACGGCCCGACGAAGACGCACGAGACTAGGACGGTCCCGGTCACCGCTGAAGTCCTCGCTCTCATCCGGCCGAGGTTGACGCCCCCGGCCGACCAGCTCGTGTTCAACATCAAGGGCAAGCCGATTGCCCACACGACCCTCGCCAAGGCGATGAGGGACGCATCGGCCGAAGTCGGAACGGCTGTCACGCGGCTACAGGAGACGCTGGGGCGGCCCATCACCGGTTACGCCGACGAGGCCACGATCAGCGGCGTCCCGGCCGCGATCCAGGCCGCAGGGGAACGGCTGGGGGAGGCGAAGGCGAAGCTCTCCGACCAGTACACCGGCAAGGAGCTGCGGGATCGGCTCGCCACCGTTCAGAAGGCTCACGATGATGATGTGGCCGCGTGGCGCGGCCTCCGGGCAGGCGATGAGGACTTCAGGCCGTTGGCTCCGCACGGCCTCCGACACACCGCGATCTCAGCTCTCATCAACTCCGGCGTCCCGGTGACGACGGTAGCGCGGTGGGCGGGCCACCGGTCGCCGACGGTCACGCTCAACACGTACTCTCATCTGTACGCGGGAAGCCTCGATGAGGCTGGCGAGGTCATGGCTGACTGGCTCGCCCGCGAGCAGTGAGCTCCGACTTCTTACTGTCACTCCGCTGTCACAGAATCGCCGTAGCGAGGCTGTGACCAGGGGCGATGGTTGATCATATGCGGTCTTGAAAACCGTTGTAGGGCAACCCCCTACCCAGGGTTCGAATCCCTGACTCACCGCCGTGCACCACCCGGCTCGGTGGCCGGATCCGCCCTATACTCTGAGCATGACCCGACCGACCGGATTCGAGTACCGCGAACGTGGTGACGCGGTCGTCATCACGCATCACGGTCGTCCCGCGACCACCCTGCGGGGTCGCCGTGCAGCGGACTTCCTCGATGACGTGGAGTCCGGGGATCCGCAGGAGCTCATGGCGCGGCTCACCGGCAACTACCGCCGGGGCAACGAACGGCAGGCCCGGAACCACCCGCGCAACCGATCGCGCTGAAGGTCCGCGGCCCCGCAGCGCTGCTGCCCCGCGGCACCGCTGAGCTGCGGGGCGGCGATCATCCCCTCCGGAAGGCCTCGGCGTTCTCCTCCGCCCATTGGGCGAAGGTGCGGGCCGGGCGCCCGGTGACCCGTGCGACGGTGTCGTGCACCTCGGCGGCCTCCGCCGGCGGATTCGTCGCGAGCTCGATGCCGAATGCGACGTAGTCCTCGGGATAGCCGTACGACCGTAGCCGCTCGCGCTCCTGCTCGACGGTGAGCTGTTCGAAGACGATGTCCTCCCCGATGGCCTCTCCGATGAGGTGCGCCCGCTCGGCCGGCGTGAGCACCTCCGGACCGGTGACGACATAGGTGCGCCCGGCGTGCCCCGCCTCGGTGAGTGCGGCGACGGCGACGGCGGCGATGTCGGAATCGTGGACGACGGCGCTCGGCCAGTCGGCGAGCATCCGCAGCCTCCCGTCCGCACGGATCCCTTCGGCCCACTCCAGGGCGCCGGACATGAACTCCGCCGGCCCCACCACCGTCCAGTCCAGCGCGGACTCCCGCAGCGCCGGTTCGATCGAGGTCTCCTCCCAGCCGCCGAGCACGGAGATCCGGCGCACTCCCGCCCGCGCGGCGAGGTCGACGATCCGGGGACCGGTCGTCAGGGCCTCTCCCTCGTCTCCGCCGAACGTGATGAGGTGGGCGGCGGAGACGCCGTCGAAGGCGGCGGTGAGCGAGTCGGGATCGGTGAGGTCGCCGGCGACGACCTCGGCGGCTGCGGGCAGGTGCGCCGCGGCGGGATTTCGGGTGAGTGCGCGCACCTGTTCTCCGGCGGCGAGGAGCTGGTCGACGATGAGGCTGCCGATGGTTCCGGTGGCTCCGGTGACGAGGATGGTCATGATGGTCTCCGTTTCGTTGTGTTGTGTGAGGTTCAGTCCGCGCTGCGGTTCATCAGGCGGACGCCGAGTGCGAGGCCGAGGGCGGCCGTCGCGAGCGCGGCGACCCATCCCCAGAGGATGGCGGGGGAGGAGAAGTCGCCGGCGAACAGCGCCCGCTCGGCCTCGACGACGTATGCCAGCGGGTTGGCGGTGGCGGCGATCTGCATCCACCGGGGTCCGGAATCCAGCGGCAGGAGCATCCCGGAGAGGATCATGAGCGGGAAGATCAGGGTCTGGTGGACGACCCAGAACATCCAGTCCTGCTTGCGGACCGCGGTCGCCAGGCCGTAGCTCAGGGATCCCAGGCCGACGCCGAGGACGGCGAGGAGCGCCAGGCCGAGTGCCGCACCGAGGACGTCGGCCCGGAACCCGAAGGGGATCATCACGACGATGACGATGAGCGCCTGACCGATGAGGGGCAGCACTTCCTTGAGCGAGCGGCCGACGAGCAGCGAGGGGCGGGACAGCGGGGTGACGAGCATGCGCTCGTGCGCTCCGGTCTGGAACTCGTAGAGGAGGTTCGAGCCGGTGGTGGCGGTGCCGAAGAGCGTCGTCATGACGAGGATCGCCGGGACGAACCACTGCCAGACATTCCCGCCGAGGACCTGCTCCCCGCCGAGCGAGCCGGCGAGCAGCGGGCCGAACAGGCCGAGGAACACGAGGGGCTGGACGAGGCTGAAGACGAGGGAGAACGGATCGCGCAGCACGGGCCGCAGTTCACGGGTCATGACGATCCACGTGTCGCGCAGCGGTGCGCTCGCGCCGCGGCGGGTGGTCCGGTCTGCAGGTGCCGGCCGGGGTGCGGCCTGGGCGGGCGTCGGGGTGGTCATCATGCGTCCTTTCCGGGGAGAGGGGCGAGTTCGGCGGCGGGCTTCGGTGCGGTCTCCTCGCGGAGGCTGCGGCCGGTGAGGGCGAGGAAGACGTCGTCGAGAGTGGGGCGGTCGACGTGTGCCGCCGCGATGTCGATGCCCGACTCCCGGGCCGCGGCGAGCAGCCCGGGCAGGGCGCGCGGGCCGTCGGTCACCCGGGCCGTCACGACGGTGCCGTGCACGGCGACCTCGCGGGCGCCGGGGCCGTGCGAGACCAGCTCGGCCGTGCGCGCGGCCGCTGCTGCGTCCGGGGCGGTGAGGCCGATGCGATCACCGGCGAGGTGGGACTTGAGCGCATCAGGGGTGTCGTCGGCGATGACGCGGCCGTGGTCGACGACGATGACGCGCTCGGCCATGTCGTCGGCCTCGTCGAGGTAGTGCGTGGTGAGGACGATCGTCATGTCGTGGGAGCTGCGCATCGTTGCGATGTGCTGCCACAGATTGGCGCGGTTATGGGGGTCGAGACCGGTGGAGGGCTCGTCGAGGAACAGCAGCCGGGGAGCGTGGACGAGACCGATGGCCACATCGAGTCGCCGGCGCTGCCCGCCGGACAGCTCGGAGACCTTGCGCGCGGCGAGCTCGCGCAGCCCGAGGACCTCGAGGAGCTCGTCGGTGCGGCGCCGGGCCTCGCGGCGGGACAGACCGTACACGAGAGCCTGGGTGTACAGCTCGTCGCGTGCGCGCTGGGTGTGGCCGCCGCCGTTGCCCTGGCCGACGTAGCCGATCCGCCGGCGCACCTCGGCCGAATCGCCGACGACGTCGTAACCGGCCACGGTGGCGGTGCCGGAGGTCGGGGGAATGAGGGTGGTGAGCATCCGCATGGTCGTCGTCTTACCGGCTCCGTTGGGGCCGAGCACCGCGACGAGCTCTCCGGGCGCGATGTCGAGGTCGATGCCGCGGACGGCCTGGACCGGCTGCGCACGGCCTGTCGCGAAGGTCTTGGTGAGGGATCGGGCGTGGATCACGGTTCCTCCTGAGGGGATGAGCGGGCCGTCTTCGGCGGCGTGGAACCATGCTCTCGAGTCTTTAGGTCAGTTTCTGTCCACAATCGTGCCTATTCTGGATCCATGTCGACGAGCACACGGATGCTTCAGCTCCTCTCCCTCCTCCAGACCCGCCGGTTCTGGTCCGGCGCCGAGCTCGCCGAGCGGATGGAGGTCACCCCGCGGACCCTCCGCCGCGACATCGAGCGGCTGCGGGAACTCGGGTACCCCGTCGACGCCGATCGCGGCATCGGCGGGGGATACCGGCTCGCCGCCGGTGCCGCACTTCCGCCGCTCGTGCTCGACGACGCCGAGGCCATCGCGATCGCCGTCGGACTGCAGTCGGCGGCCCAGGGCTCGGTGGCCGGGATCGAGCAGTCCGCTCTCCAGGCCCTGACCAAGGTTGTCCAGGTCATGCCGCCGCGGCTGCGGCAGCGGGTCGATGCGGTGCGGGCCATGACCGTGCCCGCGACCTGGGGACCGCGCACTGCGGGTCCGGCGGTCGAAGCCGACACCCTCACCGCCATCGCCCAGGCCTGCCGCGACGACGAGCGCCTGCGCTTCGACTACCGGACCGCTGACGACCGGACGGCGGAGCGCCATGTCGAGCCGCACCGGTTGGTCTCCCTGGGCGGTCGCTGGTACCTCGTGGCCTACGACCTCGGCCGCCACGACTGGCGGAGCTTCCGGCTCGATCGACTCCGCGGGCCCAGCGGCACCGGGGCCCGGTTCCGACCGCGCCAACTGCCTGCGGAGGACGCCGCCGCGTTCGTCCGGGAGGGCATCGAGAGCGCGAGCTCCCGCTACGCGGTCGACGTCATCATCCACGCACCCGTCGCCCGCGTGCGTGCCGCGCTCGACGGGTGGGGCGTCATCGAGGACATCGACGGGCAGCGGTCCCGGCTGCGGATGACGACCGACACCCTCGACTGGCCGGCCATGGCGCTCGGTGCGGTCGAGGCGGACTTCGAGATCGTGTCGCCGCCGGAGCTCGGCGCACGGATCGCGGAATGGGGCGAGCGCTTCACCCGCGCCGCCGGGTGAGTGAGGCGGGATGCTCCCGGCTCAGCGGTCGGTGCGGTCCGTCCGCGGCGGGCGGGTGCGAGGAGCGCAGCGCCCTCGGGTCAGTGGCCGTCTTCGTTCGCTTCGCCCGCCGTCGACGGCGCGAGCTCCGCGGAGCTCGACGGGGACTCGGCTCCCCGCTCCGCCGGAACGGTGAGGCTGACCGTCGCGGCGAACAGCGCGACGACGATGAGGAACAGCGCCATGCCGACGAGCCCGTGCCCGGCGAGCCAGGACCAGGCGAACACGGAGAGGACGGCCACTGCGGCTGCGAGGAGGAGGAACAGCTGCCCGCGCTGCCGGTGGCGTCCGGCCGGGACCGTGACCCACCGGCGCTGGACGAGGGTGACCGCAGTGAGGCCGACTAGGTTCGCGATCATCCCGATCCACACCGGGTGGACGCCGAGGAAGAACGCCGACGGGTCGAACCCGGAGAGCGTGTACCAGGTGAGCCCGGAGCCGAAGCCGGCGAGCAGCGCGGTGAGCGCCGCCGAGCGCGTGGCGAGCGGCCAGAAGAACGCGGCGAGCACCGGAGCGAAGGTCGCGCCGTTGCGCAGGGTCCATGCCATGACGTTCCACCACGCCGACTGCTCGGAGCGGAGCAGGGCGAAGACGACCATGACCACGGTGAGGCCGACGAGCGCCCAGCGCGTGTAGCGGACGAGCTGGGCCTGGGTCGCACGCGGATTGATCGCCGAACCGAGGTCGCGACCGAGCGAGGTGGCGCCGGAGAACTGGCACGGTCCCGCCCAGCCCAGGGCGCAGGCCCAGAGCCCGACGAAGAACAGCCCGGCGGCCCACGCCGGCAGGACGCCCACGATGTACTCGGGGATCGCGACGAGCGGCAGCGCGGCATCGGGCACGAGCGCCGCGGCCGCGATGCCGATGAACACCCCGAGGAGGATGAGCGGGATCCCGAGGACCGCCGCGCGGTAGAGGCCCTTCTGCCCGTTCTCCGGACTGCTCGCCGACATCGACATCTGGAAGGCCGCCTGCGCCAGCGGGACGTTGATGATGAAGGTGCCGAACCACGCGGCGATGAGAGAGACCCCGGCGTTGGAGAGGTCGAACATCGCCGGGCTGGCCGCGCGGAAGTCCGCGATTCCGCCGAACCCGGGGGAGACCGTGATCGCCCACACGCCGACGGCGAACATCAGGGAGATCATGATGACGTTCATCGTCTGGCTGAAGGCCACTGAGTGCATGCCTCCGGAGGAGAGGAACGCGAGGAGGACGGCGGCGGTCACCGCGATCGACAGCGGCAGCGTCAGGCCCGTCACCATGTGCAACGCCGAGGCGAAGGCGATCGTGGTCGCGACGGAGTACATCGGGAAGGTCAGGCCGGTGATAATCGAGCTGATGGCCTTCGCCGCCCGTCCGAACCGGTCACCGATGATGCCGGTCACCGTCACCACGAGCTTCTCGCGCAGCGGCTTGACCAGGAGCAGGGCGATGAGGAGCACCTGCACGGTCTCCGCGACGCCGTACCAGACGGCGGACACACCGGTCCGGTAGCTGAGCTCGACGATCGCGATGAAGGACGAGCCGGAGAACAGGCCGGTGATGCAGAAGGCCACGGTCCACGGGCTGAAGGTGCGTCCCCCGACGAAGAATCCGGCTCGACCCGTCTCCCGGCGGCGCAGCACGACCCGGCCGCCCACCACGAGCCAGAGGGTGTAGGCCGAGGCGAGTCCGATCGTCCACAGTCCGACGGCGGTCATGCGCGTGCGCCTGTGCCCTCGGCGCCGACGGCGGGTGCGGGTGCATCCGCGTTCTCGAACGTGATGACGGGTTCGGTGAAGTCCTCGGACGGCGAGGTGTAGCCGAGTGCGGTGTTGCACGCGGTTTCAGCGGCGCCGTCCTCGACCCCGGCGGCGAACGACCACGCGACGGTGAGGTCGATGCGGGCATCGCGGAGGAGGTTCACCGCGGGGCAGGAGTGTTCGACCGCGGTGGCGAAGTCCCGGAGCACCTGCTCGTCGGTCTCCGGGGTCCCCACGCACACCTGCAGGCGGTAGGTGTGGAAGTACGGCTGGACGTCGGCGGTGCCGGCGAGCCCGCGCTGGTCCTGGCGGGCGAGCGAGTACGTGGAGATGCCCGTGAGCGCAAGGCCGCGGCGGCCGGCCACCTGGTCGATGACGACGGTGATGCAGGCACCGACTGATCCGGCGAGGTACTCCATGGGAGTGGGGCCTTCGTCACGGCCGCCGATCCTCTCCGGCTCGTCCACCGTGAAGGTGAAGTCCCGCACCTCGACGCGCGTCTGCTGCTGACCCGTCCAGGTCCCGGCGGCGCGCAGGGTCTTGGACTGGGCGTCATCGGGGGACTCGGTGAAGCGGGGATGCTCGGGGGCACGGCTCATGGCGGATCACGCTCCGGTCGTCGGATGATGGAGTCCGCATCACGGCCGGAAGGTTCGACAGCGGATGCGAACCGGCCATCCGATACCGTGGCGGACCACCTCAGTAGGCCGCAGAACCTCGGGCTCGGTCAATCCGCGGGTGTCGAATAACGTCATGATCTGTCATATGACAGATCGTGGTGTCAGTTCTCCCTCCCCAACGCTCTCTCCACGTCCCGGGCGAAGTCCATGAGTGACGGGTACTCGGCGGCGATGTCCACGGATGCCTGCGGATCCGGTGTCGCGCCCCAACCGGGCCGGTCGTGACGACGGTTGATCCACACGCCGGGCAGCCCGAACTGCTGCGCCGGCACGTGGTCGTGGAACAGCGACTGGGCCACGTGCAGGAGGCGTCCGGACCACCCCCGTTCCGCGGCCCTCCGCTCCAGCGCCTCGAAGTTCGCCGGATTCGGCTTGTAGGAGCCGATGTCCTGAGCGGTGAGGATCTCGTCGAACTCCACACCCAGCCGTTCGTTCGATGCCGCGAAACCGGCGCGGTGCACATTGGAGAGGATGACGAGCGCGTAGTGATCCTTGAGGATCGCCAACGCCTCGGCGGAGTCGTCGAAAGCGGGCCAATCGGGCACCGAGTCGCCCAGAGTATCGGCCTCGATGTCGGTCACCGGCAGGCCGAGGGCCTCGCCGGTGCGCCGGAACGCCTCCCGCAGCGCATCCGGGTACAGGATCCCCGGGGTCTCGCGGAGCACCGCGGCCTCGTTCTCCGAGTACGCCACGAGCACGCCTTCGTCCGACATCTCCGGTCGGTGCCGCCGGGCCCACGGGCCGATCACGGCAGCGATGCCGGCCTCCCAGTCGATGAGCGTGCCGTAGCAGTCGAAGCTCAGGGCGTCGTACACGGTCAGGTCGAGTGCCACGGGCTCCTCCTCAATCGTCCAACAGCGCGGCGGCGAACATCGGGCGGGCGGCATCCGGGCTCGCCGGGTGGAACAGCCCGGCCAGCGCGTCGCGGTAGAGCCGGCCCAGCTCGTGGCTGTTGTCGAAGCCGGCCCCGCCGGAGCAGTGGAGCGCGGACTCGGTCGCGCGCCTGGCCGCCTCGCCGGCCTTGATCCGGGCCGACACGAGCCGACGCGGCCAGCCGGCCCCGTGGTCGACGAGCTCGTCGAGGTCCCGCGTGTACGCCTCGAGCTGCGCGGCCACCGGCATGAGGTCGAGCGCGGCATCGGCCAGCCGGTCGCGGAACTGCGGGATCTCGGCGAAGGTCGTGCCGTGCTTGGCCGAGGACTTCTTCCGCAGCGACTCCGCCGCCACCTCGAGCGCGCGGGCGGCGAGCCCGGCGTACACCGAGGCGATGAGGAGCTGGAAGTTCGCGGTGATCCCGAAGGTCAGCAGGTCCGGGTGCGGCCCGGCCGGGATCCGCCTGGCCACCTTCTCCGGCCGCATCCGCACGTTGTCCAGGGTCGTCGAGCGGCTCTGCGTGGCCCGCATCCCCATGACGTCCCAGTTCTCCGACACGGAGATCCCGTCCGCGCTGCGCTCGAGGAATCCGTACACGAGCGTCGGCTCCTCCGGGTCCGAGGTGTCGAGCCCGTGGACGAGCAACCGCGTCCACACCGGGGACATCGAGGTGAAGATCTTCTTCCCGGTCATCCGGTACCCGCCGTCGTCCTCGGGCACCGCGGACGAGTTCGAGCCCTGGAGCACCCAGTCGTTGCCGGCCTCACTGATCCCGAACGCGAACACCTCACCGGCCATGACCTCGTCGAACACGAAGTCGAGGGACCGGTCGCCGCGCTCGTGCATCGCCCGGATCGTGCCGGTGCACACGAGGTGCATGTTGATGCCCAGCGCGGTCGCCGGAGCCGCGGTCGCGAGCCGCTGCTGGAGGCGGGAGACCTCGTTGACGCTCAGCCCCGGCCCGCCGAACTCCTCCGGTGCGAACAGGGTGAGGTACCCGGCCGCGCGCAGCTCCTCGAGGTCCTCGGAGAAGAACGCGTTCTCCCGGTCGTAGCGCGCCGCCCGCCCCCGTATCCGCTCGAGCAGCTCGGCGGGCAGGTAGCGGTCGGCGAGCTCGGCGTGGCGGGTCTCACGGTCGGTCATGGGGTCTCCTTCTCGGGCAGGTGGTCTGGTCGGGATCGTCGGGTGCGGGCCCCTGGGGTGCTGCCGGGCCACTCCGGCCGGCGCAGCAGCACGGCGGCGTTGTGCCCGCCGAACCCGAACGAGTTCGACAGCACGGCGGACACCTCGGCCTCCCGGGCGGCGCCGGTGACGATGTCGTGGTCGGGGAATGCGGGCTCGTCGAGGTTGAGCGTGGGTGGGATGAGGCCGGTGCCGAGTGTGCGCACGGCGAGGATCGCCTCGGTCACCCCGCCGCAGCCCAGCAGGTGGCCGGTGCTCGACTTCGTCGCGGTGATCGGCACCCGCCGGGCCCGCGCGCCGAGCACCGCGTCGATCGCCCGGATCTCCGCGGCATCGCCCTGCGGGGTGCCGGTGCCGTGGGCATTGATGTGGTCGACCGCCTCGGGGCCGAGGCCGGCGTCGGCCAGGCAGTCGCGCATCGCCTGCGCGGCACCCCGCCCCTCCGGGTGCGGGGCTGTCGGATGGTGGGCGTCGCTCGCCGCACCGGCCCCGGCGAGCTCGGCGAGCACCTCCGCGCCGCGGGCCCGGGCGGCGTCCGCGGATTCGAGGAGGATCGCCGAGGCGCCCGCCGCCATGACGAACCCTGTCCGACCCGCGTCGAAGGGCCGGCTCGCCGCGCTCGGCTCGTCCTCGTACCCGGCGGCGAGCGCGCGCATGTTGATGTTCGAGGCGAGGTTGACCGGGTTGAGGCAGTCCTCCATCCCGACGACGAGCACTGCATCGGCGTAGCCGTGGCGGATCCTCCGCAGCGCCTCGCCGAGCCCCACTGCACCGCTCGCGCAGGTCGCGTTGACGCCCTGCGCCGGGCCGGTCGCGGCATAGCGCTGGCTCAGCAGAGCCGCGGCGGCGTCCGGGGCGCCGTAGATCGACAGGGTCAGCGGCACGCCGCGCGGGCCTCCGGCGAGGAGTGCGCGGGTGGCGTCCTGCATCGCCGCGACCGGCCCGGAGCCGGAGGCGGCGATGATGCCGAACCGGTGGGCGTCCCAGGGCAGTGCGACGGCCGGCGCCTGCGGGCTCGCGGTGGTGCCGGTCGGCGGCACGTCTTCCGTGCCCGTGTCCGCACGGCCCTGCGTCGGTGCGGTGGTGCCGTCGGCGAGCAGGCCCGCCTGCCGCAGTGCCTCGTCGGCGGCGGCGATCGCCCAGGCCTGGACGGCGCTGAGCCGCCGGGCCAGGGACTTCGGGACCACGGCCGTGGGATCGAATCCGCGCACCTGCGCCCCGATCCGCACCGGGAGGTCCGCGAACTCCTCCCCGTCGAGCACGTCGATGGCGCTGCGACCGGCGACCACAGCATCCCAGGTCTCCCGGACGCTGAGTCCGCTCGGGGTGATCGCCCCCACCCCGGTGACGACGACGCCCCGGCGCTCCACTCCGCCCCGGCTCACAGGCGCGTCACCCCGGTCCCGGCAGCCTGCACGAGCTCCGTCGTCTCGCCGCGGCGGATCTTGCCACCCACGGTGCGCGGCAGCTGCGGCACCGAGTACCAGCGGCCCGGGACGAACTGCGGGGCCAGATGAGCCCGCGCGTGGGCGAGGAGCTCCGCCTTGGGCGGTGCCCCGCCCTCGATGACGAGTGCGACCACGGTGCCGAGCTGCGCGCTCGGGACACCGACAGCGCACACCTCGCCGAGGCCCTCCACGGTCTCGAAGGCGCGCTCCACCTCGGGCAGGGAGACCTTGTGCCCACCGGTGACGACGATGTCCGCGGCCCGCCCGCTCAGGCTCAGCCGGCCGTCGACCATCCGGCCCTGGTCGGCCACCGTGGCGAACCCATCGGGACCGACCAGGCGTGCGGTGCTCGTCGCGCCGACGTAGCCGTCCGAGCAGGCGGCCGCGTGCACCCACACGGTGCCGACCTCGCCGGCGGGCGCCTCGGCCCCGGCGTCGTCGCGGATGCTCACGGTGATGCCCTCGTAGATGCTGATGAGCGTGCCGTCGCCGGCGCGGCTGTCGCCGATGAAGCCGATCTCCGCGGCCCCGTAGTAGCTGATGAGGCGAGCGGCCGGCAGCGCGGCGGCGAAGCCCTCGCGGATCCGCGCAGACAGGTTCGCCCCTCCGGTGACGACGAGCTCGAGGCCGGTGAACCGCTCCGGGTCGCGGCGCGCGGCATCGGTGAGACCCTGGACGACCGCGGGCACCGCGACGACCCGGGTGATCGACTCCGCGGCGACGCGCCGCCCGGCGTCGATCGCATCGAAGCGGTCCGCGACGTGGCAGCTCCCGCCCGAGGCCAGGCATTCGATGAGGGCGTAGAGGGTGAGGCTGTAGGACATCGGGCCGGGCGCCAGAGTGGCGACGCCGGGGCAGGGCTCGAGGTGCGCGCTCGAGACCGCGTAGTTGTCGCGGTACTGGCGCCGGGTCTTGAGGAAGGCCTTGGGGTTGTCGGTGGTGCCGGAGGAGAAGAGGAGGAGGAACGCCTCGGCGCCGTCGCGCACCCCGGGCCGCTCGGTGGGGTGGGACCGGGCCTCGCGCTCGCGGAGTCGGTCGAGGGGGATCACGGTGCCGGTCCAGCCGGCGGCGGCGAGCGCCTCGGCGAGCTCTGCGGAGTCGCTGACGACGACGCCGATCCCGGTGGTCGTGATGACGCGCACCTGGTGGGCGAGCGGCCAGCGCGGGTCGATCGTGGCCGACACGGCGCGGTGCAGTCCGAGGCCGGCGATGATCCGGGCGGTGTGCAAGGCCGAGGTCAGGCTCACCGCGGTGATCGGGATGCCGTGGGTCTCCGGGACGGGCTCAGGCGGACTGACCTGCTCAGCGTGGAGCCCGGACACCGCGGCGAACAGGCGCGCGGAGTCGGTGACGAGCTCGGCGTACGTCAGGCGTTCATCCGACCCGACGACGGCGGGCCGGGCGGGATGGTCTGCGGCGACGTCGAGGACCGTCCGGGTGAAGGGCACGCACCACCTCCGGCTGGGGACTGGGACGAGTCCGAGTATAGGACCGCGCTCCTACAGGTGCTGAGTCTCCGCCTGTGCCGCGTAATCGCCGACGGTGTCCTCGGCGAACGCCGTGCGGACCTTCTCGAGCTCATCCTCGTCGACGCTGAGGTAGGACTGCCCGTCCGAGGAGGTCCCCAGGCCGCCGATGGGTGCGGAGAAGAACTCGATGTCGTCCTGGCGGACGTCGCGCAGCTGGTAGGCGAGCGAACCGATGGTCCCCGAGCTCAGACCGGAGTCGACCGTCATGTACGGCGAGAAGTCACGCACGATCCCGGAGATCCGGGTCGGGTCGCTCAGCGTGTCGCGGCTGATGAGCTCATTCATCACACCGGACAGGAACGCCTGCTGGTTCCGGTTGCGCTGGAGGTCGCCGTCGCCGAAGTTCTTGCGGGCCCGCACGAAGGCGAGCGCCTGCTCGCCGTCGAGGGTGTTCGTGCCTTCCTGGAAGGAGTGGCCGCCGGACTCGAAGGACTGCTCGGATTCGACCTCGACTCCGCCGAGGGAATCGGTGAGCGCCTGGAACCCTTCGAAATCGATGATCGCGACGTGGTGGATCGGGGCGCCGATGAAGTCGCTCACCGTGGAGGTGGCCAGGGGCAGTCCGCCGAAGGACATCGCGGCGTTGATCTTCGCCTGACCGTGGCCCTCGATGTCGACCCAGATGTCGCGGGGGATCGACATGATCTGGACACCGGAGCGATCCTCGGGCACGTGCATGACCATGATCGTGTCGCTGCGGAATCCGCGCGAGTTCTCGTAGTCGACATCCTCGTCGCGCGCGTCGGAGCCGAGCAGCAGGACATTCATGCCCTCGCCCGAGGTCTCCGGCCGCGCCCCGCCGAAAGCCTCCTCGTCGGTGACCTCCTGCTTCCCGGAACGGAGCGCCCGGGTCATCCTCGTAGAAGAGGCGGTCGAAGTCCGAGGTGCTGCGCGGGTCGGTCACGGGTCTCCCTGGGGGCGGTGGCGAGCGCTTGTCCACATTCCAGACATCCGGGCCGGAAGGATCCTCGGGGGGACACACAGAACCCCCTCGGCCCGAGCACAGGAATCGGGACGAGAGGGTCGGTGCGGAGCGGCTCGGGTACCGGCTGGTCAGCGCCTCAGCTCAGCACGTCGAGGAGTGCGGCGCAGGCCTTCTCGCAGCGGCGGCATGCCTCGGCGCACACCCGGCAGTGCGCGTGCATCTCCGCGTGCTGCTCGCAGTCCTCCGCGCAGGCCCTGCACGCCGCCCGGCAGGCCTCGAGCAGAGCGCGCGTCACAGCGTCATCGACCGCGGTCCGGCGGGTGAGGACGGCGCCGGTGGCGGCGCAGATGTCCGCACAGTTCTGGTCGGTGGTGATGCAGCGGCGCATCTCGGCGACCATGTCCTCGGCCAGGCAGGCATCAGCGCACGCGGTGCACGTCTGCGCGCAGGCGAAGCATGCGGCGATGCACTCGGCGAGGACTGTGCGGTCGACTCCGGTGGAGTCGTTGGGGTGGGTCTCCAGCATGGTGGTCACATCGGACATCGTGGATTTCCTTCCGGTCCCGGCGGGCCGGCGGTCGCCGGTCCCCGTAACCGACAGTACTCCTCCGCCGGGACACGGAGAACCCCCTCGAGCCGACAAGTGTCCTTGCGGTTCGAGGGAGTCGATGCGATGCTGCGGCCGGGAATGCTCCGAGCGGGTCAGCGGCTGTCCTCGGTGACCTCGCCGGTGGAGGGATCGACGAGGTAGTCCATCCGCTCGCCCTGCAGGGAGATCTCGTAGCGGACCTCGCCGTTCTCCGCATCGAGCTCGGCGTCGTCGAGGTCGCCCTGGTGCGCTTCGCCCACAGCGTTGATGGCCTCGAGCAGGGAGATGTCGGCCGCGCCGAGCTCCTCCGTGTCCTCGGTGTCCGCTGAATCCTCCTCGGTCGCTTCGATCGAGGAGCCGTCGGCGGAGACCGAGTACTCGAACTTCGTCTCCCCGTCGAGCGTCGTGACCTCCCACGTGCCGTTGTCGTCGTGATCGATCGACATGGCAGTGCCGCCCTCGCCCTCGGCGGTGGCGATCGCGGTCTCGACGACATCGATGTTGCCGATGCCCTGTCCGGAGCCCTCGGTCTCGCCGCCGGAATCCTCGGTCGAGGTGGTCGGCCGCTGGTCCGGAGCATCACTCGTCGGCGCATCGACGTTCGGGTCGCCGGTCTGGCCTTCGACGTCGTCCGGGGTGTCGGTCCCGCCGCATCCCGAGAGGACGAGGCCGAACCCCAGGGTGGAGGCGGCGATGGTGAGTGCGGGTCGCTTGAGCGTGCGCTTCATGACAAGGCTCCTTTTCGATCTGCGGATGTCCTGGGAACGCCTGCGGGACGTCCGGTATTCCCCGGTGGGGACCGATGAGGTGCCGATGGCGGCCCGGGTGCGGCCGGGCGCCGAGTCCGTCGCGGGGCCGGTGCCGCAGTGCAGGAGGCGCGGCCAGCACACCCTGCACCGGGGCCGAAGTGCTAACGTGACGAACGATTGTTCAATGGCTTCAAAGAGCCGGTTGTCACGACCGGCGGAGACGAAAGGCGCGATCGATGAAGATCGAATCCCTCAGCACCGAGCAGCGGCAGGCCTGGCAGGATCGGGTGCTGCCCCCGGTCGAGGAGGTGTCCGAGGGTGTCTGGGCGATCCCCGTGCCGATCCCGAACAACCCGCTCGTCTACACCTACTGCTACGCGATCGCCGAGGACCGCGGGGTCGCGCTCATCGATCCGGGCTGGGACGGCAAGGAGCAGCTCGCGGCGCTCAGCGAGGGACTCGCGCAGGCGGGCTTCGCGCTCACCGACATCACCGGGGTCGCGATCTCCCACTACCACCGCGATCACCTCGGCCTCGTGCCCGCGCTGTTCGCGCAGAACCCGGACATGTGGCTCGCCCTCCACTCCCACGACATCGCCACCCTCGACACCTTCCGGCGACGGGAGAAGGGGGCGGTCACCGGGGCCCACGGCAAGGCCTCGATCGCGGAGATCTACGGGGTTCCCGAGGAGCGTCACGGGGAGATCTCCCACCTCGAGGGGCGCCGTCGCGCGGACGCTTTCAAGGTCCCGGACTGGCCGCAGCAGATCATCGTGCTCGGCGACCATGACGAGCTGCCGATCTCCGGGCGCACGGTGCATTCGATGTGGACCCCGGGCCACACCTATGGCCACTCCGCGTTCCACGACGCCGGCGCCGGGATCTTCTTCTCCGGCGACCACGTGCTGCCGACGATCACCCCGAACATCGGCCTCGACGCGCCCTCGATCACCCACAGCCTCGCCGACTACCTCGAGTCCCTGCGCCGCATGTCCGGGCTCGACGAGGCCGTCACCGTGCTGCCCGCCCACGGGTTCCGGTTCCGTGGCCTGCAGGTCCGGGCCGAGGAGATCGCCCTCCACCACGACGAGCGCCTCGCGGAGATCCGCGTGCGATGGGAGGAGAACGAGGACCACTCCGTGTACTCGGTCGCGCAGGGCCTCCACTGGGCGCGCGGCTTTGAGGGGCTGAAGAACTTCAACCTGTTCGCCGCGCTCGCCGAGACCGCCGCGCACATGTACTACCTGGGCCTGCCCGTCGGCCCCGACGCAGCCCCCGAGCCCGACCCCGAGGTGGGCCTGCACGGCTGAGTCGCAGGCGCCCCGGGAGGGGCCGACGGCTCCGCCGAGGTGCGCTGACCAGGCAGGGTGCGGGTGCCTCGGGAGAGGTGCGGCACGCCTCGGGAGAGGTGCGGCACGCGTCGAGGGGCGGCTCTCCGATCGTGGAGAGCCGCCCCTCGGCGTGCGTCCGGGTGGCGGTGCGGGACGCCCACCCTGGTGGCGTGCACCCGGGTGGGTGTCAGCGGACCATGTCGGCGAGGCGGCCGGTGATGATCTGCTCGGCGTCCCTGATGATGCGGGTGATGAGCTCGTCGCAGGTGGGGACGTCGGTGATGAGGCCCTGGACCATGCCCACGGTCCACTGGCCGGCCTCGATGTCGCCGTCCTCGAACACCTTGCGCCCGCGCGCGCCGGCGACGAGGTGCTGGACGTCCTTGAACTCGCCGCCCTTGGCGAGGATGTCGACGGCCTCGGTGGACACGGCGTTCTTCCGCACGCGCACGGTGTTGCGCAGGGGTCGGAAGTTGAGGATCGTGTCGAGCTCGGAGCCCTCGACGATGGCCTGCTTGACGTTGTCGTGGACCGGGGCCTCCTGGGTGGCGAGGAAGCGCGAACCCATGTTGATGCCGTCGGCGCCGAGTGCCAGGGCTGCGGCCATGCCGCGGCCGTCGCCGAACCCGCCGGAGGCGATGAAGGGGATGGAGAGCTTGTCGGCGGCGGCCGGGAGCAGGATGAGGCCGGGGATGTCGTCCTCGCCGGGGTGGCCGGCGCACTCGAAGCCGTCGATGCTCACCGCGTCGACGCCGACGCGCTCGGCCTTGAGGGCGTGGCGCACGGCGGTGCACTTGTGGACGACCTTGACGCCGTGCTCCTTGAACAGCGGCATGAAGGGCTCGGGGTTGGCCCCGGCGGTCTCGATGACGGTGATGCCCTCCTCGACGGCGACCTTGACGTACTCGTCGTAGGGGACCGGGTTGATCGTGGGGAGGATGGTGAGGTTGACGCCGAAGGGCTTGGCGGTGAGCTCGCGGGTGCGGCGGATCTCGGCGCGGAGGTCCTCCGGGGTGGGCTGGGTCAGCGCGGTGAGGATGCCGAGGCCGCCGGCCTCGGACACGGCTGCGGCGAGCGGGGCCTTGCCGACCCACTGCATGCCGCCCTGGACGATCGGGTGCTCGATGCCGAGCAGTTCGGTGAAGCGGGTTGTGATCACGGGATTCTCCTTCGACGTGCCGTGTGGACGGAGGCGCGGTGCAGATGCGCGGTGCGAGCTGCGTGATGCGCCTCTCCGGGAATTTCACCGAACCGAACGAACGAACGGACAGTGTTGAATACCGACGGTACGGTCCGCGTGCCGACTTTTCAAGGCTGGGCGTGTGCTGGTGAGATCGGCGGCGGGGCTTGCGTGGCTGGTGGGCCCGTGGGAGTGCCGGGTGGCCGGCTGGTGCGCCACGGGAGTGGCCGGGCGGCCGGGCGGTCGTGCGCCGGAGGCGTTGCCGGGTGCTCGTGCGTCGCGGGAGTGGCCTGCGAGTGGCTAGGTGGGTGGGGTTCGCGGTGCGGACCGGAGCCGGCGCGCCGCTCGGCGGTCACTTCAGTGCGATTACTCCTGAATATCCGCACTGAATTGCACCTGGAAGCGTCCGGACCGCACTGAACTGCCCTCGGAACACCCGGGCCGCACTGGACTGACCTCGGAACGCCCGGACCGCACTGAGCTGCACCTGGAGACGCCGGGCCCGCACTGAGCTGCACCTGGAACCTCGCAACCGCACTGAACTGCTCGGCGAATCCGCCTTCCGGGCGGTCCTGTCGGCCATCCGGCTGCGCGGATAGCATGAGAACCATGTCACCTACGGAATCGCACGACCCGCAGCCGTCCCGCTTCGACACCGACCGGGTGGTCGACCCGGCGCTCGTGGAGCCGGAGCACCTGACCGTGTCCGGCGCCGACCACGCCGCCCGCGGCCGCGGCCGAGGTGAGCAGGCCGCCCGCGGAATCGCGCTCACCGTCGACGCCTACTCCTCACTCTTCTCCCGCCTCGGGATCACTGTGGACACCCAGCGCAGCGCCGCCGAGCAGTCGCTCGC
Organism: Brevibacterium sp. R8603A2; assembly: GCF_023072605.1. Lineage (NCBI taxonomy): Bacteria > Bacillati > Actinomycetota > Actinomycetes > Micrococcales > Brevibacteriaceae > Brevibacterium > Brevibacterium sp. R8603A2. Next base: position 149,549 of record NZ_JALLGN010000006.1, on the reverse strand, counting down.
CGCACTCGCCGACTGGGACCCCGCGCAGGTCGACGAGCTCACCGGCGTCGCGGCCGGTGCCGGCCTGGGGCTGTGGCAGGTCGGGCTCGTCAATGCGCGCACCGAGATCCTCACCCTCGCCCAGGTGGACCCGCGTGAATGCTCCACCCTCGTCCACGCGGCCCCGGGTGGGACGAAGGCCGTCCAGACCTGGGACTGGCACGCGGAGTTCGCCGATGTCTGGCACTACGAGAGCGTGACCGGGGTCGACGGCGAACTCGACCACCACGGATTCGCCGAGTACGGCATGCTCGGCAAGATCGGCATGAACTCCGCGCGGGTGGGCGTCATGCTCAACATCCTCAAGAATGCCGCGGACTCGGCCGGCGGCGTGCCGGTCCATTCGGTCCTCGCCGCCGCGTTGCAGCGCGGCCGCACCGTGGCCGAGGCGGTCGACATCATCCGCTCCGCGCGCACCACCTCGTCCTCGGTGATCACGGTGACCGGGTCGGACGCCGCGGTCATGGTCGAGATCGGCCCGGCCGGCACGCAGGCGTTGAGCGCCGACGGCTGGTTCGCCCACACGAACCACTTCGTGGGTTCGGAGCTGCTCGACGGGGCGCTCCCGCTCAACGCGGCGAGCATGTCCGAGGAGCGCCTCGCGCTCATCGAATCACGGGTCGCGGACGCCCCGGCGCCGGCGGACACCGCGGAGATGCTCGGCCACCTCTGCACGGGACCGGGGGAGGCGCCGGTGTGCCGCGTGCCCGAGCCCGGCAAGGGATTCGGGGAGCGGACCGCGACCCTCGTCACCGTCCAGTTCGACCCCGTGGCAGGCCGGGTGGTCATGAGCCCCGGCAGCCCGAACGACGTGGGCCGGGCGCAGGCGGTGGAGTTCAGCACGACGGCGCGGTGACATCAGGCGCAGGCACGCTCACACGTCGGTGCCCTGCCGTGTGCAGACGTCCCGCAGTGCGCCGGTGCCCGGCCAGGTGCACTGACGATCTGCGCCGCACCGACGCTCCACGCTGTGCTGTCACCCGACAGCCGAGGCGCGGGCACGGGGACCTGTGCCCGCGCCTCGGCGGTAGTGGGTGCGGGGAGTCGTGTCAGATCGCGCGTCCCGCCCCGGCCATCGGGCACTCGAACGGGTCGCGGGCCTTGATGCCCACGCGGTTGAGGTAGTCCACCACGGCGCCGTAGGACTGGAGGAGGGTGACCTCGGTGTAGCGGATGTCCCGCTCGGCGCAGAACTCGCGGACGATACGCTGCGCCTGCTTGAGGTGCGGGCGCGGCATGCTCGGGAACAGGTGGTGCTCGATCTGGTAGTTGAGCCCGCCCATGAGGTACGTGTTGAAGGTGTTGCCGACGATGTTGCGCGAGGTCGTCACCTGGCGGAGCAGGAAGTTCAGGGTCGAGCGGTTCTCCAGCTGCGGCATGCCCTTGTGGTTCGGGGCGAACGAGGCGCCCATGTAGAAGCCCCAGACGGCGACCTGCACGCCGAGGAACGCGAACGCCATGCCGAGCGGCAGGTACCAGAACACGAGTGCCGGCAGCGCGATGAGGCGGATGCTCAGGAGCACGATCTCCGCGGTGCGGTTCTTGAGCTTCTTGCGGGTGAGGACGGTGAGGATCGCGTCGCGGTACAGGTTGAGGCCCTCGAGGAGGAGAAGCGGGAAGAACAGGTAGCCCTGACGCTTGGTGAACTCGTGCGCGAGCCCGGTGCGGGCCTGCGCCTGCTCCGGGGTGAAGGCGACGACCGGGTCGAAGATGTCCGGGTCCTTGCCCTTGGTGTTCGGGTTGGCGTGGTGGCGGTTGTGCTTCTGCGTCCACCAGCCGATCGACAGGCCGACGATGAGGTTGCCCGTGATGAGGCCGTACCAGTCGCTGACCTTGTGCGAGGTGAAGATCTGCTTGTGCACCGCCTCGTGGCCGAGGAACGACATCTGCGTGAAGACGATGCCGAGCGCGGCGGCGATGAGGAGCTGGAACCACGAGTCGCCGAGCAGGACGAAGCCGGCGATGCAGCCGCCGAGGGCCGCCATGAGCACGGTCGTCATGACCCAGTAGAAGACCGGGGTCTTCTCCATGAGGCCGGCGTCGAGCACGAGCCGCTTGAGGGCGGCGAAGTCGCTCGTCGCGGCGCGGGACCGGGCGCCCGCCGGGCGGGGCCGCGGCGCTGGCGCTGTGGGGGAGTCGGCGACGGTGGCCGCTGCGGTGGTGGGTGTCATGGTGAATCCTCGAGACGTCGGCGCGTGGGGCTGCCCGGGTTCACATGAGAAGCGTGGTGCGAAGCGATCCAAGTACGTTCAGGCGACGATATGACCCACGCTACAGTGCCGCGCCGGGGCGAGGACACCGTGATCTCACGAAACGACGGATATGCACGGATTTCACATCTGGCGGCTACCAGGATCCTTGTCGGAATCGGGGCCGGTCGCAGGGGCACCGGGCGGGGTCAGCGCCGAGGTGCGGCGGGCGCCTCGGGCCCGGGCTCCTCCACCGGCACCGCCCGCCAGATCGCCCAGGCGAGTGCGATGCCGAGGAGGTCGGCCGCCCAGTCGCCGAACTCACCGGCGCGACGCGGCACGGCGAACGCCTGGATCAGCTCACTCGCCCCGCCGTAGAGTGCGGCGAGGACCAGCGTCCACGCGACCGGGGCGCTGAGGAGCAGGAGCGGGGTGATGAGCGCGGCGAAGATTCCGAAGTGCCCGAGTTTGTCGAGTCCGGGGAGCGCGCCGGGCTCACCGCTGCCCGGGCTGTAGAGCGCGAGGAGGTGGATGAGGAAGGCGAGCGCGAACCAGATGCGCAGCACCCAGGTGCCCGCCGACGCCCGATAGTCCACCTGCTCCCCCTCCGTGGCCGGCCCGTGTCCGCTCATGCCGGCGGATGATCCAGACTACCGGCCTGCTCGGGCACGGCAGAGCCCCGCCGTCCCTGCGGACGACGGGGCTCCGGTGCGCTCGTGCGGGCCTTACTTCTTGAAGGCGTCCTTGACCTTCTCGCCGGCCTGCTTGAGGTTCGCGCCCGATTCCTGCGCGTGCCCCTCGTTCTTGAGCGACTGGTCGTCAGAGGCGTCGCCGACTCCGGCCTTGGTCTTGCCGGCCATCTCGTCGGCCTTGTTGGAGATCTTGTCACCGAGTCCCATATGCAGCTCCTTCGGTCGTCGGACCGACCCTCCTGGTCGACCCTGCACCTCGACCCTATGCACGAAACCTCAAGATCAGTTGTGAGAAAGCAGTGCCCCTGGCACGCGCGCTCCGTGCACGGGTCTGCACAGCGTCAGCGGCACTGAGTAGGCTGGGCTCGACTGCTGGAACCGCCCTGCTCACCCCACGAGCCCGCACACCCGAAGGAGCCCCGATGAGCGAGACCGTCGACATCGCCCAGCTGCAGGAGTGGATCGGCCGATCCCAGAGCCTCGAGGACCTCGCCACTCCGGCCAAGTCCGCCGGGCTGCGCGCCATCCTCGACTACGACTCCGACCCCTGGGGCGGTCAGCTGTTCCCGGTCGGCTACTGGCTCCACTTCACCCCGGATGCCCCGCAGCACGAGCTCGCCGCGGACGGCCACCCGCACAAGGGCGGGTTCCTCCCGCCGATCCCGTTCCCGAGGCGCATGTGGGCCGGCTCCGACGTCACCTTCCACCGGCCGATCGCGGTGGGGGACCCGCTGCGCGAGGTCCAGACCATCAAGAACGTCGTCCACAAGTCGGGGCGCTCCGGCGACCTCGTGTTCCTCACCGTCGACCACGAGATCTTCGCCGCCGGCGAGCTCGCGGTCACCGACGTGCAGACGATCGTCTACCGGGAGGCCGCCCCCACCCAGCGGGCTCCCGAGCAGTCGGCGGCCGAGCGCGCCGCGCTCGCGCCGGCCGACACCTCGGACTGGGACTACTCCTATGTGGTGCGCCCCACCGAGACCCAGCTGTTCCGCTATTCGGCGCTGACCTTCAACGCCCACCGCATCCACTACGACCGGGACTATTGCCTGAACGAGGAGGGCTACCCGGGCCTGGTGGTCCACGGCCCGCTGTCGGCGACCCTCATGGTCGACGCTTTCATGCGCAACCACCCGGGCGTAGAGCTCAAGACCTTCGCGTTCCAGGCGCGCAAGCCGATCTTCGACAACACCCCCGTCGCCTACGTCGGTCGCGAGACCGGCGAGGGCACCTACGAGGTCGGCGCGGTCGATCCCGAGGGAACGGTCTGCCTCAAGGGCACGATCACGGTCTGAAACACGGCGTTCACGTGATCGGCGTCACAGATTGCTATGGTCGAGGCGTCAATCCGTTCCCCACTGTGATCTGAATTCGAGGAGCTGCCGATGGTAGTCGCCCAGGCCAATTCGACTGACATCGGCATCATCGCCAATGCGCCGCTCCTGTGGGTGCTGGCCGCGGCCGTGTTCGCCGTCATCCTGATCCAGTCCGCGATCTACATGCTCGCGGTCAAACGCAACGCTCAGGCGGCGGACATGAGCCAGGCGGAGGTCAACGCCTCCTTCCGGGCCGGCGGCGTCGCCGCAATCGGACCGTCACTGGCCGTCGTGCTGGTCTCCGTGGCACTGCTCCCGCTGTTCGGGACCCCGCCCGTGCTCGTCCGGATCGGACTCATCGGTTCCGCTGCCACCGAGACCGCCTCGGCCTCCCTGGCAGCAGGAACGATGGGGGCCGAACTCGGCGGGGAGGGCTACACCCAGGCCGTGTTCGTCGTCGCACTCATGGCGATGAGCCTGTCGGGGGCGATGTGGCAGATCAGCACGCTCGTGCTCACCCCGCTGCTCGGCAAGGGGAGCGACGCGCTCTCCCGGGTCAATCCTGCGCTCATGTCGATCGTGCCCGCAGCGGCTCTGCTCGCAGCCTTCGCGGCTCTGACGATCACGGAGATCCCCAAATCCCTTGCGCACATCGCGGCAGTGGTCGCCTCCGCCATCGTCATGGCGATCTGCCTGGTGCTCGCGCGCGTCCTGTCCCAGGCCTGGTTGCGGGAATGGGCGCTGGGAATCGCAATCGTCGGTGGTCTGATCGCCGCCTACGCCGTCCACCACGCCGGTTTCGGCGCTGCGTGAGCATCGAGTAAGGAGAACCATCATGACGACTGCCGCCCCGGATCTCGAAGCGCTGCATCGCAACTACTCCAAGACGACCTATCTGTGGGGCAATGTCACGATGGTGGCCTGCCTTCTGCTGGCCACCGCAGTGCCGTTCTATCTCTATTTCTCGACCGACCTCGGTATCGAGGTGTCGCATATCGTCACCGCCTTCATCGCGGTGGCCGCCGTCTACGGCGTGTTCTGGGTGGTCGAACCCGTGACGTACTTCCCCATCCTCGGTCCTGCCGGGATGTACCAGGCGTTCATGATCGGCAACATCTCCAACAAGCTCGTGCCGTCGGCGATCGTCGCCCAGTCGACCATCGGAGCCGAACCGGGAACTCGAAAGGCCTCGTACTCAGCGACCGCCGCGATCTGCGGTGCCGCCGTGGTGCATGTGCTCTCCATGCTCGTGCTCGTCGGCCTGCTCGGCACCTGGCTGGTCTCGATCACCCCGGAGCCGATCACCGAGGTCGCGCGGCTGTACATCCTGCCCGCGATCCTCGGCGGCGTCACCGTTCAGCTCATCGCGACGCTCAACCAGGTGCGTGCGACGATCATCGCTCTCGTCGTCTCGGCCGTGGTGGTCCTGCTCATCGTGCCGTTCAGCCCACCGCTCGTGAAGTCCTTCGCCACGGCCATCGCAGTCATCGCCACGATCGTCATCACCTGGTACGCGCGGGACCGCAAGGTCCGCAGCAGCTCTGACACCGCTCATATCAACTGACACGACTCACCCGATACGCTGGCCACACGCCGACTCCAAGGAGACCCCATGGCACTCGATCCCACCTTCCGCTCCGCGCTCGACGCCGAGATCCCGGCGCTCGTGGAGATGTATCAGCACTTCCACCGGCACCCGGAGCTCTCGATGCAGGAGCACCGCACGGCCGACGCCATCGAGGAGCACCTGCGCTCGTACGGCCTCGAGCCGTTCCGCTGCGGCGGGACCGGGGTCGTCGCCGTGATCGAGAACGGCGAAGGGCCCGTCGTCGCCTTCCGCGCCGATACCGACGGCCTCCCGATCGCCGAGCAGACCGGGCTGCCCTACTCATCGGAGGCGACGGGGACCCTGCCGGACGGCACCGAGACCCCGGTCATGCACGGCTGCGGCCACGACACCCACATCACCTCCGGCCTGGGTGCTGCGAAGCTCCTGACCGAGCACCGGGACCGCTGGTCCGGCACCGCGATCATGATCTTCCAGCCGGGCGAGGAGACGAGCGCGGGTGCTGCGGCGATGCTCGAGGACGGGATCTGGGACCGGGTGCCCCGCCCGGACGCGATCTACGGCCAGCACGTGTGGCCCGGCGTGGCCGGCACCGTCAACATCACCTCGGGCACGGCGATGGCGATGGCCGACTCCCTCGAGGTCATCGTCCACGGGCAGCAGGCGCACGGCTCGCAGCCGGAGAACGCGGTCGATCCGATCGTGCTCGGAGCCTTCATGATCACCCGCCTGCAGACGATCGTGTCCCGGGAGATCTCCGGGCGGGACTCCGCGGTGCTCACGATCGGCGTGTTCAACGGCGGGCTCAAGGAGAACATCATCCCGAGCAGCGCCCGCTTCACCATCAACATCCGCACCTACGATGAGGCCGTCCGGGAGACGGTGCTGACCGCCGTCGAGCGCATCATCACCGCCGAGGCGCAGGCTTCCGGGGCGCCCGCCCCGGAGATCCGCCCGATGTACGGCTTCCCGCCCGTGGACAACGACCCGGACCTCACCGCCTCGCTCATCCGTGCACTCGGCGACGAGCTCGGCGAGGACGCGGTCAACGTCACCCCGCCGGTCACCGGGTCGGAGGATTTCGGGCGGTTCGGCGACGCGATCGACGTGCCGTACGTATTCTGGTTCTTCGGCGGCTATTCGCAGGCGAAGGTCGACGACCCCGAGGAGGTGCTGAGCAATCACTCCCCGTTCTTCGGTCCCGACGAGGTCGAGACCACGCTCGGCACGGGGGTGCGCGCGGCTCTCACCGCACTCCTCGGGCACCTCGGCTCCCGCTGAGGCGCCCCGGCTCCACTCGCGAACGATAACCCGCTCCGAAGGAAGGCGCACAATGACCAGTGAGCTCACCTGGCTGTCCACCCGAGAACTCGCCCACCTCATCGGCACCGGTGAGCTCAGCGCCGTCGACGCCGCCGACGACCATCTCGAGCGGATCGCCGAGGTGAACCCCACCATCAATGCCGTCGTCACCCTCGACGCCGAGGCCGCGCTCGCCCGGGCGGTGGAGGCCGACCGCGCCTACGCCGCCGGTGAGCGGCTGCCGCTGCTCCACGGGGTGCCGATGACGCACAAGGACACGCACAGCACGGAGGGGATGCGCACGACCTTCGGTTCGCCGGTGTTCGCCGACAACGTGCCGGATGCCGACTCGCTCGTCATCGCCCGGCTCCGAGCCGCGGGGGTGAACACCACGGGCAAGACCAACGTCCCGGAGTTCGCCGCGGGCTCCCACACCTTCAACCCGCTGTTCGGCACGACGGTCAACCCCTACGACCCGTCCCGGTCGGCGGCCGGCTCCTCCGGTGGCGTGGGCGCGGTGATCGCCGCCGGTATCCAGGCCTCGGGAGACGGCTCCGACATGGGCGGATCGCTGCGGATCCCCGGGTCCTTCAACAACGTCGTCGGTCTGCGCCCGACGAACGGCCGGCTCCCGCACGTGCCACCGCAGGACCCATGGTCCTGGCTCTCGCAATCGGGCTTCATGGCGCGCACCGTGGGCGACGTCGCGCTCCTCATGCAGGCCGCGTGCGGGCCCGACCCGCGCGGACCCGGATCGATCGACGAGCCCGGAACGGTGTTCGACCTGCCCGAGTTCCGGCTCGGTGCCCGGTACGAGCCCGACCTCGACGGACTCCGGGTGGGCTTCGCCCCCGATTTCGCGGGGCGCGTCAGGGTCGAGTCGGCAGTGCTCGACATCGTGCGAGCCGCGGGCCCGGTGTTCGAGGAGCTCGGGGCGCAGATGAGCGAGGCGTGCATCCGGCTCGACGACGCCGACGAGGTGTTCGACACCCAGCGGGCCTACGACTTCGCGCTGAACTGGGGCGAACTCGTGCGGTCCCGGCGTGCGGACATCAAGGAGGCCGTGGTGTGGAACACCGAGCGCGGGCTCGCGCTCACCGCGGACGAGATCATCTCCAAGGACCGGGCGCGCGCGCGGCTGCGGGAGGACGTGGCGGAGTACTTCACCGAGCACGACATCCTCGTCACCACGATGGCGCAGGTGCTGCCCTTCGACGCGGGGATCGAGTACCCCACCGAGATCGAGGGGGTGCCCTTCGAGACCTACCTCGACTGGATGCGCTCGGCGACCCTGATCTCCGCCACCGGGTGCCCGGCGATCTCCGTGCCGGCAGGTTTCACCGCCTCCGGGCTGCCGGTCGGCATCCAGATCGTCGCCGCCCCCGGCCGGGACGTCGACCTGCTGCGCGTCGCACACGCCTTCGAGGCCGCGACCGGCCACCACCTGCGCCACCCGGAGATCTGAGGGTGCGCTGAGCCGGCGGGGGATGCCGCCGGCGCTCTCGGACTGCCCGGCATCGGTCATGCCGTCCCACGAAGTGACGCGGGGGCGACCGCTCCGGGCTAGACCGTCGCCGCAGCCCGGTCGTACGCGGCCACGAGGGCGTCATCGTCGGTGAGGGCGTCCCGGATGAGCTGCCACGGCACGACATCGAAGCCCTCCGCGCCGCCGTCGGCATCGCCGCCGGCGAACCGGACGAACGGCTGGCCCGAACGGGGGTCGTCGGCAGGGACCTCGGCCGCGAATCGCCACGTGCCGAACCCTGCCCGCCGGATCACCTCGCCGACGTAGCGCACCGCACCGGCCAGGTAGGCCTGCTCGTCCTGGCCGGTCATCGCCTCCGCATCGGAGTAGCGCTCCCGCAGGTCCGCTGTGAGGCGCTCGAGCGCTGCACGGCCGTACGCCCAGGCCTCCATCCCGCCGCCCTGCTCGTGGATCCACGCGGCGATGACCGGCTCGACCCCGCCGAGGAAGGCGTCGAGGTGGTCCTGCTCCGCTTGCGAGGGGCGCTCCCCGCCGGCCGAGAGGTCGATGCCCGTGCTCGAGCGGTTCGGCGTGCCCTGCTCGCCGAACTCCGCGAGCGCGTTCGCCAGCGCGGTGACGAAGGTGTCGCCGCGGCGCTCCTGCACCGCGGTCATGAGGAGTCCGACGAGCGAGATCGGGGTTCCGGCGGCCTCCCCGGCCGGCGAATCCGGCCGGATGAAGGGCATCCCATGGCCGGTCCCACCGTCCGGGTCGATGTCCCAGGTGCCGCCCACCGTGCGGAGCAGGGTCTCGCCGACGTAGCGGACGAGCCCTTCGGAGAACGGCTGGTTCTCCGCGGCCGCGACGGCCGCCGGGGAGGGCAGGCGAGTGAGCGCGAACGTTTCGACCCACGGCAGGGAGGCCGGGGAGAAGTCCTTGCGGAACTCCCTCTCCTCGCCGTCCTCACCGACGGTGATCGCACGCGGCAGGACGGCCTCGACGAACGAGCCCAGCTTGACGGGCATGTTGGACAGGAAGGCGCGGAACTCGGCGCGCTTCGCCTCGGCGTCGGCCGTGCTGGGCGCGGCGCCTCCGGCCGCCTCGCTCGTGTCGGGCGTGCTCACAGTCGCAGGGTCCTGGACCGCAGGCTCAGGGCCAGCTGAGCCCTGGGCGGTGGGGTTCGGGTCGGTGGGGTTCGCGTCGGTCATGCCCACCACCCTAGTGGCCAAAAGCCCGTCCGGGGCCTGGCGGGGGAGCGCACTCAGCGGAGCACACTCAGGGGAGCGTGGGCAGGGACGAGTGCACGAGTGCTCAGTCGAAGACGACGAACGCCCGGAGGATCCGGAAGGTCGGCTGCGGGTCGATGATCAGCGGGCCGGTGCCGGGCCACTCCGGGATCGCTTTCACCGAGGCCTCCTTGACGACCACCGCGAGGAGCTCGACGAGAGCGGCCGCCGGGATCGTCGTGCGACCGCCCAGCCGGTCGAGCACTGTATCGATGACCGCGGCGAACTGTTGGAAATAGGCGGCGAGCAGCTCCTCGTACTTGTCGAGCAGCTCGGGGACGCGCAGGGCGTGGAGGTGGATCTCGCGTTCGGCGAGCACCCAGTCGACCGATTCCGGGTATTCGATGAAGAAGCGTTCCAGAGCGAGCTCCATGAGGCGCTGCGGGTCCGCGGTGCCGATCGAATCGGCGACCTCGTCAAGACCGGACTCGGCGGCCTCGTTCACGCGGTCCATGGCACGCTTGATCCCGGAGTCGCACACGGCGAGGACGAGCGCGTCACGGGAGGCGAAATTCGAGTAGAAGGCGCCGCGCGTCATCCCGGCGGCCTCGGCGAACTCCTTGATCGAGGTGCCCGCGACGCCCTTGGCGACGAGCAACGGGATCGCGGCCTCGATGAGCTTGGTCCGCGTGCGCAGCCGACGCGGTGAGATCGACTCGGCGGCGGGTGCCGGGGCAGCTGCCGCCGCAACGACGGACGAGCCGTCGCCGGGGGGCTGCGCGGACTGTGCTGCGGGGGCGGCCTCGCAGCGGTCCACGGTGTTCATCGATTCCTCACGTCCTTGTTGCTCGGTCCATTTGCCATCCGGCCTCCGGCCCAGAATAATACACAACTGTATCCAATACATTTCCGTATCGAGAGTGGTGTCGTGTCCTCTTTTCTCTACGAACTCGGGCGGGCCGCGTTCCGGCGCCGGAAGACCGTCGCCGCGATCTGGGTGGCCCTGCTCGTCGTGCTCGGCGGCCTCGCCGGCCTGCTCGCCGGTGACTTCGACGACGACTTCACCCTGCCCGGCTCAGAGTCGCAGCAGGCACTCGACTCGCTCGCCCTCACCTTCCCCGAGGTCAGCGGCACCGCCGCGCAGGTGGTCGTCGTCGCCGCCGAAGGGGACGACATCACCGCCGAGCCCTACCGCAGCGCCCTCGAGGACTTCGCCGACGACCTCGGCGAACTCGACTCCGTCAACTCAGCGACCTCGCCGTTCATGGACGGAATCGAGGGCGTGATCTCCGACGACGACCGGGCCGCGCTCGTCAACATCCAGTACGACGGCGCGGTCGCCGAGCTCGGCGACCCGGTCAAGGACGCCCTCGCCGAGGCCACCGACGCCCTCGTCGCGGACCTGCCCGAGGGCACCCAGGCCTCCCCGGGCGGTGAGCTGTTCGGCGTCACCGGGGTGCACCTGTCATGGGTCGAGGCCATCGGCGTCGTCGTCGCCTTCGTCGTCCTCCTCTTCACCCTCGGCTCGCTGCGGGCCGCCGGCATGCCTCTCGTCACCGCGATCCTCGGCGTCGCGATCGGCATGGTCCTCATCGTGCTCGCCACCGGCTTCTTCGTGGTGAACTCGACGACCCCGATGCTCGCCCTCATGCTCGGCCTCGCCGTCGGCATCGACTACGCGCTCTTCATCATCTACCGGGCCCGCGACCTCATGGCAGACGGGCACTCCGCGGAGGAGGCCGCCGCCCGGGCGACGGCCACCTCGGGCTCGGCCGTCGTGTTCGCCGGCACCACGGTGATCATCGCGCTCGTCGGCCTCAGCGTCGCCGGCATCCCCTTCCTCACCGTGCTGGGCGTGGCCGCAGCGATCACCGTCGCGATCGCCGTCTTCATCGCCGTCACCCTGGTCCCGGCCCTGCTCGGCTTCGGCGGGGAGAAGCTGCGGCCCAAGCCCGGGAAGGCGCGCCGCGACGGCACCGAGAAGCCGCGCCTCGACCGGCGGCTGTTCGGCGCCTGGGAGACCGTCGCGACGAAGGTCCCGGCGCTCACCGTCGTCATCATCATCGTCGGCCTGGGCCTCTTCGCGATTCCCGCCCAGCGCCTCGAGCTCGCCCTGCCGAACAACGGCGGGGCGGAGGCCGGGACGCCCGCGAAGGAGAGCTACGACCTCATCGAGGAGAACTTCGGGCCCGGCTTCAACGGCCCGCTCGTCATGACGGCCGGCATCATCTCCTCCACCGACCCGCTCGGCGACATGGAGTCCCTGGCCGAGGACATCGAGGCCGTCGACGGCGTCCACTCCGTCGTCATGGCCACCCCCAACCGGACCGCCGACACCGGGATCGTGCAGATCATCCCCGAGTTCGCGCCCGACGACCACCGCACCAACCAGGTCGTCGAGGACCTTCGGGGTCTCGCCCCGCAGATCGAGGACGACTACGGCTTCGACACCGCGGTCACCGGCTACACCGCCGTCGCGATCGACGTGTCCGACCAGCTCGGCAAGGCTCTGCTGCCCTTCGGCATCTTCGTCGTCGGCCTCTCCGTCATCCTGCTGACCATGGTGTTCCGCTCGATCTGGGTGCCGATCAAGGCGACCGTGGGCTACCTGCTCAGCGTCGTCACCGCGTTCGGCGCCGTCGTCCTCGTGTTCCACGACGGGTGGCTGTCGTCGGCCATGGGCATCGCGCAGACCGGACCGGTCATCAGCTTCCTTCCGATCATCCTCATGGGCATCCTGTTCGGCCTCGCGATGGACTACGAGCTGTTCCTCGTCTCCGGCATGCGCGAGGCCTACGTCCACGGCGCGGGCGCACGTGAGGCAGTCCGCAAGGGCTTCCTCGGCTCGGCGAGCGTCGTCACCGCGGCCGCGGTCATCATGATCTCGGTGTTCGGCGCCTTCGTGCCCGTGGGCGAGGCGGGCATCAAGTCGATCGCGCTCGCGCTCGCCGTGGGCGTGTTCGTCGACGCGTTCATCGTCCGCATGACCCTCGTCCCTGCCGTCATGGCGCTCCTCGGAAAGCATGCGTGGTGGCTGCCGAAGTGGCTCGAGCGGATCATGCCCCACTTCGACGTCGAGGGCGAAGGGCTCTTCCACCAGGTGGCGCTGCGCGACTGGCCGCAGCCGGACTCCCCGTACCGGGTGTACGGCGAAGGGCTGGGACTCGACGCCGCCGGGGCCGGTTCCGGCCCGCTGTTCGACGGCATCGACGTCGCGCTCCTACCCGGCGAGGTGCTCGTCGCCACCGGCCGCGGGTCCGGCCACCTGCTCCTCGCACTGTCCGGCCGGCTGCCGCTCGACCGCGGCGAGCTCAAGATCGGCCGCGAGGTCATGCCCGAGCAGGCCGGCCGAGTCCGCTCCCGCACCCCGCTCATCGTCGTGAGCGCCGCCGACCCCGCACTCACCGCCGGCCCGGCCCGCCTGCGCGCACTCGCCCAGGACCCGCCCGCGCTGCTCGTCGTCGATCGCGCCGACCAGCCCGCGGATCCGGAGTCCGCGAGCCTCGTCACCGCGCTCGTCGCCGCAGCAGTGGACGCCGGTTCCGCCGTCGTGCTCGCGGTCAGCCACCCACAGGCGGACTGGATGGTCCCGGCACGCACCTCGTACACCTTCCTCGACCTCGACGACCACCGCCGCGCTCCGGTCTCCGCTCCCAGTGCGTCCCCCGGCCGCGGAGGATCCGGACCGGCCGGCGGCCGTCCCGCCGACCCCGGGGACGCGGGACCGGCAGACGGCCCCCGGGGCGACACCGACCACACGCAACTCATCGGAGGAACCCGCTGATGGCACTGTTCGAACGCGCCGACACCGGCCGTCCCGTCACCTGGATCTCGATCCTGGGACTCATCCTCGTCCCGGTGATCATCGCCGCCGGGTTCGTGTTCGCCGCCTGGCAGGCGAACGACCGGCTCGACTCCGTGCGCGCCGCGGTCGTCAACAACGACGAGGGCGCCGAGGTCGACGGTAAGACCGTGCCGCTCGGCCGGCAGCTGTCCGCCGGGCTCGTCGACTCCGAGGAGGACAACCTCGAATGGGTGCTGTCCGACGACGCGGATGCCGCCGACGGCCTGGCCAGCGGCGAGTACGCCGCCGTCATCACGATCCCCGAGGGGTTCTCCCGCGCCGTGATGTCGAGCGGCGAGGACGACCCGCTGCTCGCCCGCCAGGCGACCATCGACGTCACCTCCTCCCAGGTGTCCCCGCTCGCCGACGCGACGATCGGGCAGGCGATCGCCGAGGTCGCCCGGACCCAGTTCAACACCGGCTTCACCTCCCAGTACCTCGACAAGATCTACCTGGGCTTCAACGACATAGGCGAGCAGTTCCGCGAGGTCGCCGACGCCGCCGGCGAGATCGCCGACGGCACCGAGCAGCTCTCCGAGGGCACCGGGGACGCCGCCGAGGGCGCGACCGCGTTCGCCGACGGCGCCGAGCAGCTCGACGCCGGCTCTGGCCCGCTGGTCGAAGGGGCGAACGGGATCGCCGACGGCGCGGGCGGCCTCGCCACCGGAGCACGTGAGCTGTCCGGCGGTGCGAACGAGCTCGCCGACGGCACCGAAGAGCTCGCCGGGGGCGCCGGTGAGCTCGCCGATGGCGCTGATGAGCTGTCCGACGGGCTCGGCCAGATGCGGGATCAGACCGCGGACCTGCCGGATCAGACCCGGCAGCTCGCCGACGGCGCCTCCCAGCTGTCCGAGGGCGTCGACGAGTACACCGGCGGCATCGATGAGCTCGTCCGCCAGCTCGGCGAGTTCGACACCGGTGGTGAGGACGGGTCGATCGAGGACCTCACGGACGGCCTCGACGAGCTCTCCGACGGCTCCTCGCAGCTCGCCGACGGAATCGCCGGGATCAACGACGGGCTCGGGGAGTACCAGCAGGGCCTCGACGACCAGGCGGCGGCCGCCGGGAACCTCGCCGGCTCCGCGGAGAAGCTCGACGACCTCGTCGCCGCCGGTCTCATGACCAAGTCCGAGGCGCAGGCCACCCGCGCCCAGCTGTGCCCCAAGGGCACACCGGCCGAGGTGTGCGCCGGGACGGAGCGCGCCTTCGTCACCGGTCTGCTCTCCGGCACCGCCGGCGCGCTCGAGGGCGCTTCGGCGGGACTCGATCAGCAGGACCCGCGGACCGGGCAGTCGATCAACTCCGGGCTCGACGAGCTCGAGGACGGGGCCTCCCAGCTCGACGACGGGGTGCAGGAGCTCGCCTCCGGACTCGGCACCGCGCTCACCGGGCTCGTCGAGGGCCTCGCCGAGTTCACCGACCGCTCCGATGAGCTCCTCGACGGCTCCCGGCAGCTCCGCGAGGGCGCCTCGGGCCTGGCCGACGGCACCGACCAGCTCGCCGACGGCATGGGGGACCTGAGCGACGGGATCGGCGCCTCGGCCGACGGCGCCTCTCGGCTCGCCGACGGCACCGACCAGCTGGCCGACGGCACGGGTGAGCTCGCCTCGGGCGCCCGGCAGCTGGCCGACGGCACCGGTCAGCTCGCCGACGGCGCCGACGAGCTGTCCGCCGGGGCCGGGGAGTTCACCACCGGGCTCAGCGCCTACACCGACGGGGTGGGCCAGCTGTCCACCGGAGCCGGCGACCTGGCGACCGGTCTGACGGAGCTCGACGAGGGCACCGGCGAGCTCGCCGAGGGCACCCGCCAGCTCGCCGACGGCCTCGACGAGGGCAAGGACCAGATCCCGTCCTACACCGCGCCCGAGCGCGATGCGCTCGCCGAAGCGGTGTCCGAGCCGGTCGCCGCCGACGACGGGCTGCTGGGCTCGATCTCGCCGGCCTCGACGATCGCGCTGCTGCTCGTCATGGCGCTGTGGCTGGGTGCGCTCATCACCTACACCGTCGTGCGCGCCGTGTCGGCGACCGCCGTGACCTCCCCGAAGCCGTCGTGGGCGATCATGGCCCGGGGCCTGCTGCCGGGGCTGCTCGTGGCGGTCATCCAGGCGGTGATCCTCACGTTCGTCGGGCAGATCGTGCTCGAGCTCCACTTCTTCGATCTCACCGCGCTGCTCGTGCTCGCGATGTTCGCCGGGATCGTATTCATGGTGGTGAACTACGCGCTCGTCGCCTGGTTCGGCGGGGTCGGTCGCTTCGTGTCGGTGGCGCTCGTCGTGCTCGCCGTCGCCGGCCGGGCGCTCGGTGCGACGCCGGACTTCTTCCAGGCCGTGGCACCGTTCCTGCCGCTCACCCCGGCCTTCGACGGGGTCACCGCGATCGCCACCGGAGCGCCGGGCCTGGGGGCGGCGTGGGCCGGACTGTTCGGCTGGTTCGTCATCGGCACCGGCGCGGCGATCATCGCGGTGGCCCGGAAGCGGACGCTCACGGCCGGCCAGGCCTCCCGCCTCGTCCCCGCCTGACACCTCGATATCCGAAGGTTCCTGAGAGCGGAACCTTCGGATATCGAGGTCTCACGCGGTCGTGACCGGGAGTGACAGTGCTCAGAGCGATCGTCTCCGGGACATCAGTGCTCGGGGCGGCAGTGCCCGCGTCATCGACCTGCCATCTGTGCTCGACGCGTTCGTCGACCTACCATCTGTGCTCCGATACGACCCGGATTATCGAGCACAAGTGGCAGGTCGATGGTCAGACCGAGCAGAAGTGGCAGTTCGAGCGGTAACGGCAGGTCGACGACTGCGAAGAGCCTCAGATGCTGCAGTTCTGCAGTTCTGCAGTTCTGCAATGATGCTCAGATGCGGCCGGGCTGCTCAGGCGCAGCCCCGCTCCCGCAGGCCCCCGACCGGTCTGGCGCCGTGCGCCTCAGCTGCGGGCGGACGCGAGGACATCCTCGGCGATCCGGTGGGCGTCGACGAGCGACTGCGCCCGCCGTCCCGGGTTCGCCGCGATCGCCAGCCCCAGCTGCACGGCCGAGAGCTGGATCGACAGGCAGTACCGGTGCGGGTGCACCCGACCGTGCTCATCGACGGTGCGGTGGGAGGGCCCTGCGACGGCGATGCCGCTGAGCGGCTGCACCCGTCCGCTGGAATCCTCGTGCGTCGCCACCGCCAGCTGACCGCGCTCGAGCATCCCGGAGATCAGCGGGTCGGCGGCGTAGCGCATCTGGTTGGCCGGCGAGGCGGCATCGACCAGAGCGGAGGCCGTCACCGGGGCGTCGACGGCCGGCGAGACGGCGCGGAAGACCGCCTGCTCGTCCGCGCGCGAGGTGGTGATCCGCACCTCGGGCCCGACGAATTCGACGAGCCCGGCTTCGGTGAGCGCGATGAGCTCCGCGTAGCGCTGCGGCGGCGGACCGTCGCAGATGCCGGACACGAAGTCCTCGAACCAGCCGCGCACCTCCGCGACGAAGCTCTCCCGTGCGATCCGGCCGGCGGCGACGAGCTCCTTGAGATAGGCGCGCGCGGCCCACAGTACGGCGAACAGCGCCTTCTCCGGGGAGCGCTCGGGGCCGAGGTGCGCCGCGGCGAGGTCCGCCCGCAGGAAGTCGAGCATCCACTCGGTGAGGGAGCCGTGCCCGCCCGAGCGGGAGGCGAACCGCGCGCCCTCGAGGGGACGGAGCAGCTCGTGGAGGTCGAGGGCGCGGGACGGATCGGCGAGGACCTCGCGCTCGATCGCCGACCAGGCCGGTGACGCACTCGTCAGGCGGCCGGGGCGGTGATCGGATTCGCGGACCTCGGCGGCGGCGCGGCGGCTCAGATGCCGGTCGACGCCCTCGGCGAGCGCCTCGGTGACGCGGCCGGGGTCGGTGGCGAACGCCTGCGGCTCGGAGCGCGCGAGCGCGGAGTACCAGGCGTGGCGGAGGTCGGCGAGGATGAGCGGCCACAGCTGGTCGTTGAAGAGCAGCGCCTCCTCAGGGCCGGCCAGGCGTGCGACGTTCTCCGGGGTGAAGGCGCGCAGCCGGTGGTCGGCGAGCGGATGGGCCGGGGTGATCGGCTTGCTCCGGTAGGGCACCCCGCGGCGCGAGGACGGGACGAGGATCGGTTCGCGGCCGCTGGGGATGTAGACGAGTGCGCCGGGTGCCGCGCCGGAGCCCGAGGCGTCGTTCCCGTCATTCCCGTTATCCTCGGTATCCCCGGCATCGCCGGCGCCCGTGCTCCCGGCGCGGGCCGGCTCCCGCGGTTCGAACCGGCCGCCGCGGCCGACGGTGAGCATCGTCTGCAGGTCGAAGTAGTTGAGTCCGAAGCCGCGGAAGATCACACGCTCACCGGGAGCCAGGCGGTCGACGGGCGCCTCGGCGGGCAGACCCGGGGGAAGGTAGGTCAGGCGGCCCGAGCGCGCGAACCGGGCGAAGGCGGCACGCTCGTCGGCGAGCTCGGAGGGGATGTGGCCGACGGCCAGGACCACGGCGTCGGCGGCGATCGTGGTGGTGTCGGTCAGGCGCACGAGCTGGGTCCGATCGCGCACCTCGGCGCCGGCCGGATCGATCCCCGCGGGCTCGACGATCGCGGTGGCCCGCTGCGGGTGGTGGATCGTGGTGACATGGGCCGGGGCGGAGGTGCGGATGTGCTCGTAGGACCACTCGAGGTACTCGCCGTAGAGCGCCCGGGAGCCGAAGGTGCTCGCCGGGTCGGCCGTCCCGCCGCGCTCGCGGTACCACGTGCCCATGTCCGGACCGGTGGAGTCCGGCGACACCCGGCAGCTCGGGTCGGGGAACACGGTCTGCTCGCCGATCGTCGTGTTCATCAGCAGGTTCGGGTCCTGGTCGGTGCGCCACACGATGCCGGGTCCCGGAGGGAACGGGTCGACGAGGTGGATCTCGAGGGGGCGCTGCGCGAGCGCCTCGGGGCCCTTCGCCGAGGCGAGAGCGACGAGCCGCTCGTACACGCTCAGGCCGCGCGGCCCGGCGCCGATGATCGCGATCCGGTAGGGCGCCTCGTCCGTCACTGACCGGCTCCGGTGCCGGCGCCCGCACCCGTTCCCTGCTCGGTGCCCGCGGGGGCGTCGGGGTTCCCCGGATACCCCGGCCACGGGTCGCCGGGCTCGTAACCCTTCGGGAAGCACTTGCCGGCGGAGTCCTCGACACCGGGGGGCGGCTCCTCGGTGGGTTCAGGGGTCTCCTCCGGCGTCTCCGTCTCCTCCGGCTTCTCCGCCTCCTCCGGCTTCTCCGCCTCCTCCGGCTTCTCCGTCTCCTCCGGAGCCGGTTCAGCGGCATCCTCCTCGGCCTGGCTCGGCTCCTGAGGATCGACCTGATCCTGCACCCATTGGTGGAGGGTGTCGAAATCCGGCTGCGTGGTGTTGACGACGTCGTTGTTGATCTGGGCGGACTTGATCTCCGACTGCTGCATCGCGACCGCCAGCTCGATGAAGGCGTTGACCTGCTCCTGCGGGATGCTCGTGGCGATGTTCTTTCCCGCGCTGCCGGCGAGCCGCGGGTAGGCGACGGCGATCTCCTGCGGGTCGATCTGGGCGATCGTCGTCTTGAGCATGCGCTGCTGGCGGCACATCCGGTCGTAGTTGTCGCTGCCCTCGCGCGAGCGGACGTACCACAGCGCTTGGAACCCGTCGAGCGTCTGCGGGCCGGGAGCGATCCAGTCGAAGACCTCGTTCTTCACACCTGTAGCGAGGCTGGTGCCGCCGCCCATCGGGATCGGGCGTTCGACATCGATCTCGACTCCACCGATCGCATCGATGACGTCCTCGAATCCCTTCATGTCCACCGAGGCCCAGTAGTCGAGCTCGAGCCCGAGCGATCCCTCAACCGCCTGCATGGTCGCGTACATCCCGGGTTCGAGACCTCCGGTGTCGCCCACCTGCTCGGGGTACTCCTCGGCCCAGGTCCACACGGCATTGATCATGCTCTCCGAGTACCCGAAGGCGTTGAACCCGTCGGGGAACACCGAGGCGAGCTGCGAGCCCTCGGGGAAGATCGGCAGGCCGAGGTTGCGGGGCACGGAGATGAGCGTGGTGGCCCCGGAGTGCGTATCGATGGAGGCGATGAGCATGGTGTCGGGGCGGGTGCCCTCGCGGCCTTCACCGGTGTCCCTGCCGATGAGGAAGACATTGATGCGAGGCGTGTCCGCCCACAGCTCGTCCTTGTCGACGACGGCCGCGCCGGTGTTGCCGAACACCTTCGCCACGGTGTCGCTCTGTACGCGGGCGTAGCTCGCTCCGACCACAAGGGGGATCCCCACGCAGAGGACGAGGGAGGTGACGAGGATCGCGCCGAGCGTCTTCTGGCCGGCGCGCAGGGCTCTGCCGCGGCGCTGCTCCCGGTAGGTGCGGAGGATGACGACAAGCCACACGACTGCGGCGACGGCGAGCAGCACCGCGGTGATGTTGAGGAGGTTGGGGCTCGACACGATCCGGCTCGCCGCCCGCAGCGGGCCGCGGTAGATGACGTAGGCGATGAGGGCGAGGATGACGCCGAAGAAGCCGATGAAGAGCCCCCAGCCGAGACGCGAGCTGCGGGCCTGCACGATGCCGAGGCCGGGGATCAGAGTGCCGAGCGCGGTCCAGCCGACGATGTGGGGGAAGCCGTCGCCTCGCCGGTTCGAGCGCCGCGGGCTCGGATTCTCCTCGCGGGCGGCCGCGGCGAGGGACGCGGACAGCGGAGCCGTGCGCGAGGTGCCGCGGGCTCGGGCGGACGCGTCGCCGCGATCCGGTGCTGACCGCGAGGTGTCGCGTGAGTGGGGGGCTGGGGTGCCGGCTGCTCTCGAGGTGCCGGCCGCTCGCGAGGTACCGGCTGCGTCCGCCGCCCGGGCAGCGCGGCGGGGGGAGGCCGCAGCAGCGCCTGCGGCTGCTGCCGCAGGACCTGCCGCACTGCCGGCAACGGCAGCGCCGGAGGCCTGCGCAGTGGCACCTGCAGCGGTTCCAGCGGCAGCTCCGGCGCCGGCTGCAGTGCCGGCAGCTGCGGCCGCGCCGGGACCGGCGGCTCGCTTCGCCTCCGGGCTGCGGGGCCACCTCTTCTTCACCTGGGTGGAGTGGCGCGGGGAGTCGGAACGCCGCTGGGCGTTGGCATGCCGGGTCGCCGGCAGGGGCGGCAGAGTGCTCGGTGCGGTGTCCCGTGACGCCGCAGACGGAGCATCGGACCCGCCGGCAGGGGCGGGGGAGCCCTGCGTCGAGCGGCGGCGCGCCTCGGGCGTGGACGAGCCGGAGAGGGTCGGGCGCCCGGAGGCCTGGGAGTCGCCGCGCAGGCGGGGGCGCTTGGATGCGCGGAACGAGGCGGGAGTCGACGGGTCGCCGTCGGGGCGCTGGTCGGGGCTCCCGGTGTCGTTCTGCGCCAAGTGCGGACTCCTCGTGGGGCTGGATCGCCGCCGGAGAGGCACCCGCGGCGGGCGGGGCTCAGCGGAGCCCGACCCGGCTGGGAACGTGCGACGGTCGACAACAGTGCAATGGTCGAAGCCCGAGTGTACGGCCCGACTCTGTGGGAACAGTGTAATCCCGGTGGGTGCGGGGTGGACGTGCGGGCGCGGTAAGGCGCGGCACCGTCGTGCCCTGCCGCGGTGCGGGAGGTGCGGTCCTGCGTGAGGCAGTGGCTGAGGTGCGGATCGAGGAGCGGTCGGGGCCCGGGAGAAGGCGGGCCGGTCCGTGATCGCTTTGGCGCCTCGGGACCGGGTCGAGTAGTCTTGTGTCGGTCGCGCGCGGCGCGGCAGATGGAGTCGTGGCTGAGCGGCCGAAAGCACCACCCTGCTAAGGTGGAGTCCCTTGAATTGGGGACCGTGGGTTCAAATCCCACCGGCTCCGCGTTTTTCGCAAGACCCCCGAGACTCTCTGGAATCAGAGGATCGCCGGGGGTTTTGAGTATTCATGAGGTGCAACGGCCGCACGGTCTGAGCTCCCCGGCCTCGGCCCAGCGGCTGCGGGGGATGAGCAGCGCGACGACCACGCTGACGATGACGTGCAGGGCCGGCGGTGAGCCACATGCCGGGCCCGTCGGCGGTGGGGCCGAGCGCGAGGTTGATGGCCGAGGCCACATGGAAGCCGCTGTGGATGCCGACCGCGGCCCACGCCGAGCGGCAGGCGATCGCGAGGAGCCCGGCGCTGATCAAGAACCCGAACGGGACCGCGAGGTAGAGCATGCGCTCGAGGACTGTCCGGGTATTCATGTGGGGATGCGGTCAAGCTTCCAGGCTATGGAGCACCTCGGCACCTCGGCGCCGGTGACCCGATCCCGTGACGCACGCCTCATTCCGCGCTAGGATTGTTCAACAATCGCGGGCAGCCTTCACCGCCCGACGAGAGGGATGATGATCATGACCGCCATCGATGTGAACTCCGACCTGGGCGAATCCGTCGGCGGCAATCCCGTGAGCGACGACGCCGCGATCATCGAGGTGGTGTCGAGCGCCAACGTCGCCTGCGGCTTCCACTCCGGCGATCCGCACGACATCGCCCGCACCGTCGAGGCGGCCGCCGCACGCGGGGTCGCCGTGGGCGCGCACGTGGGCTACCGCGACATCCCGGGCTTCGGCCGCCGCTTCATCGACATGGATCCCGCCGAGCTCGCCGACGAGGTGCTCTACCAGATCGGCGCCCTCGACGCGCTGGCCCGCTCCAAGGGCACCGCGGTCACCTACGTCAAGCCCCACGGCGCGCTCTACAACACGATCGTCCACCACGAGGAGCAGGCGCAGGCTGTCATCGACGGGATCAGGGCCTTCAGCCAGGAGCTCCCCGTGCTGCTGCTGCCCGGTGCCGTCGCGATCGAGAAGGCGGAGCAGGCCGGGCTGCGCGCCGTGCGCGAGGCGTTCGCGGACAGGAACTACAACCCCGACGGCACGCTCGTCTCCCGCCGCGAATCCGACGCCGTGGTCAGCGACCCGGACGCGGTGGCCGCCCGCGTCGTGCAGCTCGCCCGGGAGCGCACGCTCCTCGCCCGCGACGGCAGCACGATCGACATCGACGCGGAGTCCCTATGCGTGCACGGCGACTCCCCGGGCTCCGTCGAGCTCGCCCGCCGCATCGTCGGCGCCCTGCAGGACGCCGGCATCGAAATCCGCAGCTTCCTATGAGCCCCGCCGGACCGACCCCGCCAGGAGACTCCGACCCGGGCCTGAGCCCCTCCGACCGGGGCCTGAGCCCCTCCGACCGGGGCCTGAGCCCCTCCGACCGGGGCCTGAGCCCCTCCGGTCCGGGGCCGAGTCCCGGCACCCACCCGAGCTCGACCGGACCCGGTGGCGCGCTGGCCCTCCACCGGGTCGGAACCCGTGCGGTGCTCGTCGACCTCCCGGACCTCGACACGGTCATGGCCTGGCACGCCGCCCTCACCGCAGACCCGCTGCTCGCACAGCGCGGCATCGTCGCCGCCGCCGCCACTCTGCTCTTCACCGCGCACACCCCGGACGCCGCCACCCGGGCCTTCGAGCTCCTGCGCGACTTCGCGCCGGAGACCTCCGCGCAGACAGGCGGCCGGGAGATCACCCTCGACGTCGTCTACGACGGCGAGGACCTCGCCCCGCTCGCCGAGCACCTCGGTCTCAGCCCGGAGGCGCTCGTCGAGAAGCACACCGCGGAGACCTGGACGGGTGCCTTCGGCGGCTTCGCGCCGGGCTTCACCTACTGCGTCCCTGCCGCGGGCGGCTGGGACGTGCCCCGCCGAGAGTCCCCGCGCACCGCCGTCCCGCCCGGCTCCGTGGCGCTCGCCGGGGAGTTCTCCGCCGTGTACCCGCGGCGCACCCCGGGCGGTTGGCAGCTCATCGGCCGCACCGACACCCCGATGTGGGACGAGTCCGCCGACCCTCCCGCTCTCATCGCCCCCGGCGACACCGTGCGCTACCGGGCCGTGCGCCCCACCGCCGAGGCGGGGGTCGGGGCACCGGGCGGCACGGAGCCCGCATCATCCGACAACGGCGGGCCCCCCGCCGAGGCGCGTCCCGGCGGGGACGCCTCCGCGACGCCCCCGCAGCCCGTCGCCCCGTCCGCGCCCGCGGCACCCGGCCGACCCGTGCTCCGGGTCGAGGACGCCGGACTGCTCACCCTCATCGAGGACCTCGGGCGGGCCGGTTACGGTGACCTCGGTGTGGCCTCCTCCGGTGTGCTCGACCGCGCCTCGGCGTGGACGGCGAACCGGCTCGTCGGCAACGGCGGAGCCTCCGCCGTCCTCGAATCGATCGGCGGGCTGCGGGTCACCGCACTCGTCGACACCGTCGTCGCCGTCACCGGGGCCGAGGCGCCGCTGACCGTCGCGCCCGGCCGCGCCTCGGGAGCCGGGGACCCGCGCCGGCACCCGCTCGCCCACCCGCTCCTGCTGCGGGCCGGCGACGAGCTCACGGTCGGCGGCCCGCGCCTCGGCATGCGGTCCTATCTCGCGGTGCGCGGCGGATTCGCCGCCCACCGCGTACTCGGCTCGGCCGCCACCGACCTGCTCTCCGGCCTCGGCCCCGAGCCGGTCCGGACCGGCGACACCCTGCGCGTGCGCAACCGGCCACGACCGGCCGGCGCCGGAAATGGCGGCGAGCCCGCACCGACGACCGGCTCGGCGCCCGGTGCCCCGGTGAACGCCACCCCGCTGGGCACCTCGCCTGCGGACGCACCCGAACCGGAGACCGGAGCGATCGCCGCGGTCGCCGCACCCGCACCCAACCCGCTGCGCGTCACCGGTGAGCGGGCAGTGCTGCGCTGCATCATGGGACCGCGCGCCGACTGGTTCGACGCCGCCGAGCAGGCCCGCTTCACGCAGGTCCCGTGGCAGGTCAGCGGCCGGTCCAACCGGATCGGCCTGCGCCTCGAGCCGGGGGACGGCGCCGCGCCGCTCACCCGCTCCCGCGACGGTGAGCTCGCGAGCGAGGGGATGATCACCGGTGCGGTGCAGGTGCCGCCCGACGGGAACCCCGTGCTGTTCCTCGCCGACCACCCGGTGACCGGCGGCTACCCCGTCATCGCCACCGTCGTCGCCGAGGACCTCGACATCGCCGGCCAGCTCCCGCCCGGCAGCGCCGTGACGTTCACCCCCGTGGACCCCGTCACGCTCACCCCGCTCGCCGCCGCCGGGCCAGAGGCCGCCACCGGTTCCGAAGGCACTGCCGGTTCCGAAGACCCTGCCGGTGCCGAGGCCGCGACCGGTTCCGCTGCGGCCGCCGGGCCGGCAGCCGCTGACCCGGTCCGACCCGACACCGCCACCCCGAACGACGACCCCGAGGACCCCTCATGACCCGCGCCCCCGCCCCGCTGACCGCCGTGCTCATCGCCAACCGCGGTGAGATCGCCGTGCGGATCGCTCGCGCCGCCCGCGACCTCGGCATCCGCTCGATCGCCGTCTACAGCGAGCTCGACGCGGATGCCCTCCACGCGGAGATCGCCGACGAGGCCTACGCGCTGCCGGGCACGAGCGCGGCCGACACCTACATGAACGTCCCCGCCCTCCTCGACATCGCCGCCCGCGCCGGGGCCGACTGCATCCACCCCGGCTACGGCTTCCTGTCCGAGAACGCCGACTTCGCCCGCGCCGTCATCGACGCCGGGCTGACCTGGGTGGGCCCGTCCCCGGACACCATCGACCTGCTCGGCAACAAGGTCACCGCGCGTCGGCTCGCCGCCGAGGCGGGCGCACCCCTGGCGCCGGGCACCGACGACCCGATCGAGGACTGGCAGACCGCCCGCGACTTCGCCGCCGAGCACGGCCTGCCGATCGCCATCAAGGCCGCTTTCGGCGGCGGCGGACGCGGCCTCAAGGTCGTGAACGAGGTCGAGGACATCGAGGAGGCGTTCGCCTCGGCCGGGCGCGAGGCACAGGCGGCGTTCGGCCGCGCGGAGTGCTTCGTCGAGAAGTTCCTCGAGCGCCCCCGTCACGTCGAGGCGCAGGTCCTCGCCGACACCCACGGCACCACGGTGGTGCTCGGCACCCGCGACTGCTCCCTGCAGCGACGCAACCAGAAGCTCGTCGAGGAGGCGCCCGCCCCGTTCCTCACCGCCGAGCAGCACTCCCGGATCGTCGACGGCGCCCGTGACGTGTGTGCGCGCGCCGGGTACGTCGGCGCCGGCACCGTCGAGTTCCTCCTCGCCGAGGACGGCACGATCGCCTTCCTCGAGGTCAACACCCGGCTCCAGGTCGAGCACCCCGTGACCGAGGCGGTGACCGGGGTCGACATCGTCGCCGAGCAGTTCCGGATCGCCGCCGGCGGGCCGCTGTCGCTCGCTGCGGACCCGGAGCCGGCCGGCCACGCCTTCGAGTTCCGCATCAACGCCGAGGACGTCGCGCAGGGCTTCGTCCCCGCACCCGGCACCGTCACCGTCTTCGCCGCGCCCACCGGCCCCGGTATCCGGGTGGACTCCGGGGTGCGCTCGGGCTCCGTGGTGCCCGGCTCCTACGACTCCCTCATCGCCAAGCTCGTGGTCCACGGCCCCAGCCGCGCCGTCGCGCTCGCCCGCGCCCGCGACGCGCTCGCCGAGCTCGAGATCACCGGAGTGCGCACCGTCGTCCCCTTCCACCGCGAGGTCGTCGACCACCCCGACTTCACCGGCGACACCCTCGACGTCCACACCGGCTGGATCGAGTCGGTGTACCAGCCGGGCCTGGCCGCCGCCGGGGAGGACGCCGCGGAGTCCTACGCCGAGCGCACCCGCCTCACCATCGAGCTCGACGGGAAGCGCCACGAACTCGTCCTCCCCGCCGAGGTGCTCCGCGCCGCGGCCGGCACCGGCGACCCGGCCGGCGGTTCGGGCGAGGCAACGGGCGGTGCCGGTCAGGCGGGCACCTCGGGTGCGGGATCCGGCGCGGACGGCTCCGGGGCCGAGGGCACCGGGGGAGCGGGCGCCTCGGGCCCGGGATCCGGGGGCACGGAGGTGACGTGCGGGTACACCGGCTCGCTCGTGCGATTCAGCGTCGAGGACGGCGCCGAGGTGGCCGCCGGCGACGAGATCGCCGTCATCGAGGCGATGAAGATGGAATCCCCGGTCGTCGCCCCGGCCGCCGGCACCGTGGCGCTCGCCGAGCTCTCCGCCGGCGACGAGGTGAACGAGGGCCAGGTCCTCGCCACGATCAGCAGCTGAATGATGCTCCCGGACGGGCCCGCGCTGCGGGTCGTACACTGAGCGGCATGTCCGCACAGCCGGGGCCCTCCCCGAACGCCCGCCAGTACGCGCTCACCGCGCTGCGTGAGCGGATCTCCGCCGGGCTGTGGGAGCCGGGGGAGAAGGTCAACGAGCAGGAGCTCGCCGCGACCCTCGGGGTGTCCCGCAACACCCTCCGCGAGGCCTTCGCCGCGCTGTCCGGCGACGGGATCATCACCCGGGTTCCCAACCGCGGAGTGTTCATCAGCAGCCCCGGGATCGCGGACGTGCGCGACATCTACGGCGCCCGCGCCGCGCTCGAACCGGCGGCGCTCCAGTGGGGCCGCGACCTCGACGTGGGGCTGCTCTCCCAGATCGTCACCGCGACCGAGGAGGCGCGCGGCCGGGGCGATCGGCATGCGGTGGCGGACGCGAACCAGCGGTTCCACCGCGAGATCGTCGCCGGGCTCGGCTCGCCGGCGCTCGATGAGACCATGGCCCGACTGCTCGCCCGGATGCGGCTCGTGTTCGTCCGGGTGCTCGCCGCGGAACCGGACTTCCACGCGCCCTACGTCGACGAGAACCGGCAGGTCGTCGGACTGCTGCAGGCGCGCGAGCGGGCCGAGGCCGCCGGGCTGCTGCGGACGATGATCATGCGCACCGGCGACCGCCTCGCCGACCTGCTGCGGTGAGCGGACCTGCTGCGGGAGCTGGTGCTGCTCGCGGGGAACGGACGGGGCGCCGGTCCTGATGATGGGGAATGCGGCGGCTGAGGGCTGTGCGGTCGGTGAGCCGAGCCGACGGTGGTGCTGGGGCGACGGTGGTTGTGGGGCGACGGTGGTTGTGGGGCCGAGCGGGCGCCTCGGCGGGTGGTGACATTGCGAAGAATCGCGGAAACGCTCTCAGGAACCTTCTGAAATTGAGTGGTCAGGGGACCTGGTAGGCGATGTCGCGGGCATCGGCGACGAGCATGTGACCTGGCGCGTGGGCGATCGCCAGGGGCGGCCGCGACTCCATGACCGCGGCCTGCGGAGTCACCCCGCACGCCCAGAACACCGGCACCGCACCGTCCGCGATCTCCACCGGATCCTCGAAGTCGGGCCGGGCGAGGTCCGTGATCCCCAACTCCGCCGGATCACCCACGTGCACCGGCGCCCCGTGCACCGCCGGATACCGGGAGGTGATCCGCACCGCGTCGGCGACCTGCGCGGCCGGAACCGGGCGCATCGACACGACGAGCGGACCGGAGAACCGGCCCGCCGGTGCCGCCGGCACCCGGGTGCGGTACATCGGCACGTTGACGCCCTGTTCGATGTGCGCCACCGGCACCCCGTTGTCGAGCAGCGCGGACTCGAAGGTGAATGAGCAGCCGATGAGGAACGCGACGAGGTCGTCGCGCCAGTGCTCGCGGATATCCGGGACCTCCGCTGCGAGTTCCCCGTCCCGGTACACCCGGTAGAGCGGCACATCGGTGCGGATGTCGCCCCCGGCGAGCAGCTCCGAGGAGAGCTGACCGGCCTCGAGCACACCGAGCACGGGGCACGGCTTCGGGTTGCGCTGGGCGAACAGGAGGAACACGAAGGCGTATTCCTGCGGCACCGCGAGGAGGTTCGCCTGCGCGAATCCCGCGCTGTACCCCGACGTCGGTGTGACGAGCCCGGCGCGGAACCGGGCGCGCGCCTCGGCCGGGGAGAGGGCGGAGGTGTCCGCGTTCGCCTCGGCGGCAGGGCGGTCGGGGTGCGAGTGCTGGTCCGGCTGCGGCATCGGACTCACGCCCACAGGGCGGCGATGCCCTCGAGCGAGCGCCAGCCCAGGTAGATCGTCAGCAGCCAGGTCAGCGTGCCGATCACCGCGAGCCACACCGGGTACCGGTAGCCCTGCAGCAGGTCGCGGCGGCGCCACGCCACCCACAGTACGAGCGCGAAGCCGATCGGCAGGATGGGGCCGTTGACCGCGCCGGCGAAGATCAGCAGTGTCTGCGGCGTCTGATCGAGCACGAGGTAGGGGATCGCGCAGACGGCGATGAAGGCGACGGTGATCCAGTTGCGGATCCGCGGGCTCACCGTCTGCTCGGTGATGAAGGTGACCGAGGTGTACGAGGCGCCGATCACCGAGGTCAGGCCGGCCGCTCAGAGCACCACGCCGAACACGCGCAGGCCGATCTCGCCGGCCGCGGCCCGGAAGGCGTCGGCGGCGATGTTGTCCCCCGCGAGGGCCGTGCCGCCGGCGACCACGCCGAGGATCGCGAGGAACAGCAGCGTGCGCATGACACCGGTGGTGATGATGCCGAGCACCGAGGCCTGGGTGATGGTGCCGGAGTGCTCGGGGCCCTTGATGCCGGAGTCGATGAGCCGGTGCGCACCGGCGAAGGTGATGTAGCCGTCCACCGTGCCGCCGATGAGGGTGGTGATGACGAGGAAGTCGACCTGCTCGGGCATCACCGTGTTCTTCAGCGCCTCACCCACCGGCGGGGCGGATACGATCGCGACGTAGATCATGAGGAGGATCATGATCGCGCCGAGGAGGACGACGATCCTGTCGAGCGCGAGCCCGGCGCGCTTGGACAGGAAGATGAGGATCGCGAGGACCGCGGAGATCGCCCCGCCGATCTTGGGGTCGAGGCCG
This sequence comes from Brevibacterium sp. R8603A2, assembly GCF_023072605.1. Classification (NCBI taxonomy): domain Bacteria; kingdom Bacillati; phylum Actinomycetota; class Actinomycetes; order Micrococcales; family Brevibacteriaceae; genus Brevibacterium; species Brevibacterium sp. R8603A2. The sequence goes on along the minus strand of NZ_JALLGN010000006.1, from coordinate 120,240 downwards.
AGCATCGCGTTGAGGCCCAGCCCGGTGCCGCCGATGTTGCCGATGTTGAAGATCATCCCACCGATGAAGATGAACGCGGCGAGCACCCAGCCCAGGCCGGCAGCACGGTGTTGCCGAGCTCGTTCGCGCGCAGGCCGGAGATCCCGAGGACGCGCCAGACGTTGAGCTGGATCGCGATGTCGACGAGGATCGAGATGAGGATCGCGAATGCGAACGCGGCTCCGAGCTGGACGGTGAAGACGCTCGTCTGGGTGATGAAGCCGGGGCCGATCGAGCTCGTCGCCATGATGAACATCGCGCCGAGCACCGCCGTGCGCCGGCTGCCGTCGCGCACCCGGGAGGCGGCGCTGCGTGAACCGGAACCGGGTGAACCGGCGTCGCGGGCGCCCTGACCGTGCGTGTCCCGCTCCTCGCCGGTCGGCGTTCCGGCGGCCTGCTGGCCCCGGGGTTCCTCGGACGGGTGGCTGTCGGTCATGGCGCGCTTCCTCGTCCCTGTGCTCGTGTCTCGTGTGTCATGTACGGCCTGCGGATCTGTTCGTAACCGATCTGCGGATCCGGTGATCCGGCACGGAGCGCGGTCATGCCTCGGATGTGATCCACCGCACTGCGTCGCCTGCCACTGTATGGATCGTTGAACAATATGTACAGGGTTGGGTCGAGATGCGGCCGTTTCGTTATCGGCGCAGGGACGCGCGAAAGCAGAGGTGTCCAGGCGTCGCCCGGGGGCGGCGCGGTCACCGGCATGACTGCGGATCCCCGCGCGGGCCGGGGCGGGTCCAGGCGCGGGAGTGCGCGGTGTCGCGCATTGTCACAGGATTGCCGGGTGCAGATCGGGGCGCCTCTGTCATGCTGGAGTCATGGATACGCACAATTCGCAGATCACGCCGGACCAGGCTCGAGCTGCGCGAGCGCTGGTCGAGGTGTCCCTGGAGAACATCGCGCAGACAGCCGGGCTCGAACCGGGGCAGATCCACGGCTTCGAGTACGGTCACCACAGCATCGATGCTGCGTCCACCGAGCGCCTGCAGCGCGCGCTCGAGCACTACGGCGCCGTCTTCATCCCCGAGGACGAGAAGCGAGGAGTGGGCGTGCGCCTCAAGCACAACGCATCGAAGGCCCGGTCGCTCAAGCGCTGGGAGAACGAGGGCGGCCCCGTCGCCGCCGACGACATCTGAATCCTTCGCACTCGCCTCGGCCGTGAGTCAGCGCAGCCGCTCGAGCGCCGCGTGGCTGAGCCACTCGAGCGGCCCGCGCCGGGCCGGACCGGTGACCCACCGCTGCCAGGTGAGGATGAACGTTACGACCACGGCGAGGACGAGCAGGAACCCGCCCACGCTGAGGAGCAGCCGGTGGTCCGGAAAGCGGCCGGCGATGTCGAGCCCCCAGCCGTAGAACAGTGCGCCGGCGACGAGGTTCTGGCCCACATAGCACGTCAGGGACATGCGTCCGACGGCGCCGAACACACGTGCACCGGGGAGTCGGCCCCGCACGGTGTCTGCGTCCGCGGTGCGCGGCGCGGTGAGGTGGCCGATGAGGGCGAGCAGGCCGACGGCGACGAGCGTCGCGGTGAGATAGCGCTGAGTGAGCACCGCTGCCGGGGTGCCCACGATGCCGAGCGCGAGGTCGGCCGGCACCGCGCAGGCGCCGAGGACCATGCACCGGCGGCGCGTGCGGGAGCCGTGCTCGGTGAACACCCCCGCTGCGTGGAGCCGGGCGCCCACGAGGAACAGGCAGATGCCCAGGCTGAAGGTGAAGACCGGCTCGGCGCGGAAGACGAGAGTGTTGTCGAGGCGGAAGAGTGCCAGTTCGAGGAACCCGGCCTCGCGGTAGGGGTTGATGTCGTTCCACAGCGGCCAGTCCGCCGGCGAGGCGTCGGCGTCTGCGCTCCCGGCGGCGTCGGGGAAGAGGAGGAGCGAGGCGCTCATTGCGAGGATGACGCAGGTGTGGACGGCGCCGGTGATCCACGCCCAGAGGCGTGCGGTGCGCGGGCTCGAGGCGATGATCGCGGCGACGACGAACCCGGTGAAGGCGTACCCCATGAGGATGTCGAACTCCGCGATGAGCACGAAGTTCACCAGCCCGTCGACGAAGAGGAGAGCAGCTCGCGGTGCATAGGTGCGCAACCAGCGCGGCTGCTTGCCGGTGTTCTCCGGTGAGCCGTTGTCGCTGTGCGCGGTGCCGCTCGGGTGGCTGCTCGCAGTGGTGTGCCGGGTGCGGCGCTGCCAGGCCGCGTACTGGAGGGAGACGCCGATGCCGAACATCATCATCAGCAGGGCGAGGAACTTGCCGTTGGTGAGTGTGGTGAGCAGCTGGTAGGCCAGCGTCTCGAATCCGGGGCTCAGGCCGACGAAGGGGTCGGTGAGGCTGCCGAGCATCCCTGCCGGGTGGGTGAAGAGCCAGATATTGGTGCCGAGGGTGCCGAGCACCGCGATCCCGCGGGCGATGTCGAGGCCGCCGATCCGTGAGGCGGGAATCGCGCCGATGGGTGCGGCTCCCGTGGTGCCGGCCCGACCGGAGTCGGGAGTCGCGGCGGGAGGGTCGGTCGAGGGGTGTGGTGTGCGAGGGGCAGGCATCCGAGCACTCGGATCGAGCCCGCGGTGCTGGCGAGCTGTACGCTCGGGGGAGGTGTCCATGAGCCGCACAGTACACACGTATTGACGGGCGTGCAATACACATGTATTCATGGAATCTGGGCCGCAGAGCGGAAGGGGGGCGCGATGGTCGAGAGCAGGGAGCGGATCATCGAGGCGATCATCGCCCTCGTCGCCGAATCCGGCATCGAGAAGGCCAGCGTGCGCACGGTGGCGCAGCGGGCAGGGGTTTCCGTCGGTGCCGTCCAGCACCAGTTCCCTGCGAAGACCGAGATGCTGCAGGCGGCACTCGCGGCCATCGCCGCGGCGGTCTCCGACGGCGTGGCCGAGCAGGTGGACGGCGGTGCCTCCGCGGCCGAGGTACTCCGCGCACTCGCGGAGATCCTCGCCGCCGTGCGCGAGGAGGACACCGTGATGGCGGGCGTATGGCTCGATTTCGTCGCACTGTCGCGGGTGACGCCGGCGCTCGCGGAGATCCATCGCAGCACGTGGATCCGCCTGCGGACCTCCCTCGCAGAGCTCATCGAGCAGACGCACCCGGGGCATCCGGACCCCGCCGCGGCGGCTGAGACGGCGCTCGCCGCCTTCGACGGGATCGCCGTCGCGCGGGTCGCCGAACCCGATTTCATGACCGGAGCGCGCGCCTCGGCGATCCTCGACCGGGTGCTGGGAGGGATCGCCGCCGAGGCCGGGTGACCCTCGCCCCGGGGCGGCCGCCGACGGTGGGCGGATCGGTGGGCGGAGACCGCGGAGGAATGCCCGGCCTGCGCCTCGGACGGGGGCGGGCGTCGTGAATGCAGAAGGAGCGGGTGCCGTCCTGGCTCAAGGACGGCACCCGCTCCGGTCTGCGGGGTGGTGCGGGGCGCGGCTCAGCGACCGTGCCCCGGTGGATCAGGCGAGGTCCAGGCGCGCGCGGAGCTTGTCGACCTGGGTCTTGAGCTCGGCCGGGACGGCATCGCCGAGCTCCGCGTACCAGGCTTCGATCGACTCGAGCTCGGTGTCCCACTCCTCGGGCTTGATCGCGAGGGCCTTCTGCACCTGCTCGGGCGTGATGTCGAGCCCGTCGATGTCGAGGGCACCCTCGGCCGGCGCGTAGCCGAGCGGGGTCTCGACGGCCTCGGCGGTGCCGGAGACGCGCTCGAAGATCCACTTGAGGACGCGTGAGTTCTCGGAGAAACCGGGCCACAGGAACGAGTTGTCCTCGTCCCGGCGGAACCAGTTGACGTAGAAGATCTCCGGCAGCTGCGCGCCCTCGGTGGCGCCGATGTTGAGCCAGTGCTGGAAGTAGTCGCCGACGTTGTAGCCGATGAACGGGCGCATCGCCATCGGGTCGCGGCGGACGACGCCGACCTTGCCGGTCGCCGCAGCGGTGGTCTCCGAGGAGAGCACGGTGCCCATGAACACGCCGTGGTTCCAGTCGGTGGTCTGGGTGATGAGCGGCATCGTCGTCTTGCGGCGGCCGCCGAACAGGATCGCGGAGATCGGCACGCCGTCCGGATTCTCCCACTCGGGCGCGAGCGTCGGAACGTTCTCGATCGGGGTGCAGAAGCGCGAGTTCGGGTGGGCGGCCGGGGTGTCGGACTCGGGGGTCCAGTCGTTGCCGCGCCAGTCGGTGAGGTGGGCGGGTGCCTCGTCGGTCATGCCCTCCCACCACACGTCGCCGTCATCGGTCAGGGCGACGTTGGTGAACACGTTGCCGCCGGCCTCGATGGCGCGCATCGCGGTCGGGTTCGTCGAGTAGCCGGTGCCCGGTGCGACGCCGAACAGGCCGAACTCCGGGTTGACGGCGTAGAGTCGGCCGTCCTCGCCGAAGCGCATCCAGGCGATGTCGTCACCGAGGGTCTCGGCCTTCCAGCCGGGGATCGTCGGCTCGATCATCGCGAGGTTGGTCTTGCCGCAGGCGCTCGGGAACGCGGCGGCGATGAACTTCGACTCGCCCTCCGGGTTGGTGAGCTTGATGATGAGCATGTGCTCGGCGAGCCAGCCCTCGTCGTGGGCGATCGCGGAGGCGATGCGCAGCGCGTAGCACTTCTTGCCGAGCAGGGCGTTGCCGCCGTAGCCGGAGCCGAACGACCAGATGGCGCGGTCCTCCGGGAAGTGGGTGATGTACTTCGTGGTGTTGCACGGCCACGGCACATCATCCTCGCCCTCGGCGAGCGGGGCGCCGACGGAGTGGACGCACTCGACGAAGTCGGCATCGAGCTTCTCGATCGCCTTGAGTGCGGTGGTCCCGCAGCGGGCCATGACGAGCATGGAGAGCACAACGTAGGGGGAGTCGGTGACCTCGATGCCGAACATCGGCTGCTTGGCGTCGACGTGGCCCATGACGAAGGGGATGACGTACATCGTCCGACCCTTCATCGAGCCGGTGAAGAGATCGTTCAGGATCCCCTTCATCTCCTGCGGGTCCATCCAGTTGTTGAGGGGACCGGCGCCGGATTCCCCGTGGGTGCAGATGTACGTCCGGTCCTCGACGCGGGCGACATCGTCCGGGTCGGAGGCGGCGTAGTAAGAGTCCTTCTGCTTGTCGAGCTTGATCAGCGTGCCCGCGGCGACGAGCGCGTTGGCGATCTCCTGGCGCTGTGCGCGGTCGCCGGTCACCCACTCGATGCGGTCGGGCGTCGCGAGTTCGGCGACGGAGCGGACGAAGGACAGGACCTTCTCATTGGACGTCGGTGCAGCCTTGAGCTGGTCTTCGACTGAGCCACGGTCGAGGACGGTCATGGATGTCTCCTGATCTGTCGGGGTCTCCTGCCGCCAGGGGTGTGCGGCGACCGGATCCGGGTGCTGTGCATCCGCAAGTGGATGATCTCCACATTAGGAACGGGCGCAGAATATGACTGACGGGTAGAGGGCTTCCAGCCTGTGGATTGGGTCACAAAGAGATCACGAATGGTGTTTCTCGGTCATGCCGGTGACGGATTTTGCCAATACAGTGGCGGTTTATGTCAGGACGATGCTCGCTGGCCCCGCGCGGGGTGCTCTCCGGTGCCTCGCGGGTGCACTGGCCCGGGGCGTGCTGGGGGCCTGAGGTGGCGGGCAGCTTGAGGTGACCGGGGAGCGGGGTTGCCGGAAACACTCGCGCGGCAGCTCCGGGTGCACCCCAGTGCGGATTCGGCCCTGGAACCGCACTAGATTGGCTGGGGAGCCGGCATGACCGCACTGGAGTGGCGGGGGAACGGGGCGACCGCACTGGAATGGCAGGGGAAAGCGGCGACCGTGCTGGACTGGCAGGGGAACCGGGGGCTTGAGGTGACCGGGGAGCGGGGTTGCCGGAACCTTTACGCGGCAGCTCCAGGTGCACTCCAGTGCGGATTCGGCCCTGGAACCGCACTGGAGTGACCGGGGAGCCGGCGTGACCGCACTGGAGTGGCGGGGGAACGAGTCGAGCAGAGTGCTGATGCCCTGATGCTCTGATGGCCTCGGGCGGCCCGTGGTGCTCCGGGGTGGCCCGCGCCGAGCCGCTCGCAGTGAGAGGTGCCCAGCGATTTTCGGTTCCGCGGGAAGATGTGTATAGTTGTTTCGGTCGTCACGGCACTGCGCCGAGCGACGGGCGCCACTAGCTCAACGGATAGAGCATCTGACTACGGATCAGAAGGTTGGGGGTTCGAATCCCTCGTGGCGCACAGCACGGAACAGGCCCTCACCAGTCGGTGAGGGCCTGTTCTGCTTTCCGCTTCCCGGCCGCGCCGGCCGGTGGACGCTGCCGGCCTGCGCTGCAGGATCGATGCTCATGCTTCAGCGCAGCACACCTGCGTGCACGACCTCCGGCATGCACGCGGTGGCCCCCGGCCTGCGCGCAGCGGCCCGGCGGGATCCGGTGCACCGGATCCCGCCGGGCCGCTCTCATGGACGACCGCCCTCGACCTGCAGCCCGTACGTCGAGGCGCGAGCCGCAGCCTCAGGCCGGCCGCCCGGGGATCAGCCCCTGCGGCGGCGGGAGATCAGCAGGGTGAGGCCGCCGATCGCGAGGAGCGCAGCGCCGATCGCGAGCCCGCCGAGCTCGGAGCCGGTGCGCGGCAGGCTGCCGCCGTCGCGGTCGGAGCCGCGCTCGCCGGAGCCGGCGGTGTCGTCGTCCCGGTCGTCGCCGCCCTGGCCGCTATCGTTTTGACCGCGGTCGCCGCGGTCGCCGCGGCCGTCATCGCCGCCGTCGGTTCCGTCATCACCCCGGCCGTCGTCGGTCGGCCGGTCGCCGGGCTCATCGCTCGGAGCCGGGTCGCCGCCGGGAGTGTCCGAGGGGGTCGGCTCCGCAGACGGGTCATCGCCGCCGGGCCCCTCGGTCGGGTCGTCGCTCGGACCGTCGGTCGGGTCGTCGCTCGGACCGTCGGTCGGGTCCTCGCTCGGCTCCTCACCGGGTGCTTCGTCGTCCTCCACCAGGTCCACGCCCACGATCAGCGGGTCGTGGTCGGATGAGCGGAACGGACCGGTCTCGTACAGGTCGGTGACGTTCGCGTTGTAGCGGCTGTACTCGAGCCCGATCGACTCGACGGAGTTGATGTTCCAGATGTCCGCACCGGTCGCGGCCGCGAACAGCGGCTCGGTGGCCAGCACGTGGTCGAGGCTGCCGGTGAGGCCGCCGAACAAGTACGTCGACTCCTCGGTCATCTCCTTGCCGATGTTCCGGTACCCGGCCTCGTAGAACACCTGCATGGGGTCCTCTTCGGTGTAGGCGTTGAAGTCCCCGAGCAGGAACGTGCGCTCGGTGCCGTGCGCGGCCTCCTGCTCGTCGGCGAAGGTCACGAGCGCTCGCGCCTGTGCGACCCGGTCCGCGTTCGAGGCGCCCTGCCCGTCACCGGAATCCGCGTTGCCGGGCCCCGAGCCGGAGCCCTTCGACTTGAAGTGGTTGGCGATCGTCACGAAGGTCGCGTCGTCGTCCGCCGCGGCCTGCTGCGCGCGGGCACCGGCAGCATCGTCCGTGTCCGGGCCGTCGGTGACCGGTGCGAAGGCCTGCGCGAGCGGGGCGCGCGCATTGTCGAACGCCGTGTCGTCGAGGAGCACGGAATCGCCCACGGGCGCGACCTCGGCGGGCTGGTAGATGAACGCGGTGCGGATCGCGTCCTCGCCGTTCTCCGGCAGCTGCGCCGGCGATTCGGCGTATGCCCACTTCTCCGTGCCCGCGGCATCGTTGAGCCGGGTCACGAGGTCCTGGAGCGCGGCGTCGCGGTCCTTGCCGAAGCGCGCGGAGTTCTCGATCTCCTCGAGCGAGACCACCGAAGCATCGAGCGTGTTGATCGCCGACACGATCTTGGGCCACTGCCGGTCGAAGCTCGCCCGGTCGTAGGCGCCGCGCACATCGCAGTTGTTCGCCGTCGTCGGGTTGCCCTCGCGATCGGCGTAGTACCGGCAGCCCGACTCGTCCTCGCCGAGCGAGACGAAGTAGTTGAGGACGTTGAAGCTCGCGACGGTGACGTCCCCGCCGACCTCCCGGGGGGCGTCCTCGCGGGTGTTCTCCACCGTCACCGGCAGGGTGCTCTCCGCATTCTCACCGGTGAGGTGGGTGAGCGGCTGCATCCGCCAGGCATCGAAGCCGTAGCCGAGCACCACCGGCGAGGTGAACGCCGCCGGTGCGCCGACACGGACCGGGACGTCGCCGCCCAGGTAGGGGACCGGGGTCTCCGTCGCGCCGCGGGTGTAGTCGACCGTCGCGCCGTCGTCGAGCACATAGCCGCGCTCGGCGTTCGCGGCAGCGAGCTCCTGGGCCTCGGGCGTGCCGGGACGGTGGACGTCGGTGGGCTGGCGGAGGGTGTCGGTGCCGTTGACCAGACCGACCTCGCCGTAGCGGTTCGTGCCGTAGTTGTCGGTCACCGTGACGGGACCGGACGGCTGCAGGAGCATGCCCTCGAGAGACTCGCGCGCCTCGTCCCCGTCGGGGAACTCCCCGGCGTAGGGCTTGGGTGCCGCGGCCGCCTCGGCGACCGACCGGAAGCCGCCGGCGGCGACGGTGAGCTGGGTCTGCTCGTAGTACTCGGAGACCCGGCCGGTGAGCTCGACGAAGTCGCCGGTCTGCACCTGGCCGGCAGTGTCTCGGGAGTAGACGAAGATCCCGTGCGAGGCGCCGTCGAGTGCATGCTCGTCCCCGCCGGTGCCCTCGGTCTGGATGTAGTACCCGTTCAGGCCGCCGGTCGGGTAGACGGCGGTGACGACGCCGCGGGTGGTCACCGTCTGCCCGTCGAGCGGGCTCGCCGCACCGGTGCCCTGGATGTCGGCGATCGCGGTGATGTCGGCGGGGTCGGTGGGATCCGGGGTCGGATCCGTGGGGTCCGGTGTCGGCGTGGCGTCGGGGAGCGCGCCCGGGGTGGGGTCGCCGGCGGTCCAGGTGGTGCCGTCCCAGAAGATCGACCTGCCGCGCGGGGCGGTCGCCCCGGTGGGAGTGGCGGTCTCGCCGCGCAGGCCCTCCGGCACCGCGGCACCGGTCCCGGCGGTGACACCGCGGCCGCCGACCACGCCGCCGACCTGATCGAAGTCGACGAGAGTGCCGGCCGGGTCGATGAGGAAGACCGAGGAGCCGTAGCTGCCGTCCGCCGCGGCGCCGGAGTTCACCGAGTTGGTGATCGGCAGCCGCACGACTGCGGTGCCGGAGTCGTCCACCGCGGTGCCTGCGGGCAGGGTGGTCCAGTGACCGGCGGTCTGCGGGGAGCCGCCGCGGCTCACCGAGCCGACGACGAAGCCGCCCAGGTCGGTGCCCGGCGCACCCTTGATCTCGATGAAGTCGGTGTCGTCGCCGCCGGCGTAGGCGATCTCCGAGATCTCTGTCGGAGCGGCGGCGAGGACCGGGGTGAGGCCGGGGAGTGCGGCGAGGGAGAGGGCGGCGGTCGCGGCGAGGACGCTCACCGCTCCCGTCCTGCTCGAGAGTCTGGGAATGCGCATGGAGAACCTTTGTTCGGAAGCGGGAATGCCAGCACTGTACTCAGGCGACACTCAGGAACGGGTGGCTGGCGTCGCAACGGAAGTTGAACATCACACCAATCCGGCCCTGGTGCCGTCGCTGCTCCCGGCGTCGTTGGGATCCCGGCCCTGCCCGGCGGTCGTAGACTGGCGCCAAGGAATCTTGTTTCGAAGAAGGGTGCGGTGGCGCAGTGGTGGTGCAGATGAGTGGTCGGTCCGGTCGGATCAGCAGGTCCGTCGCGGCGGGCGCGGCAGCAGTCCTCGTCGTCACCCTGGGCGCGTGCTCGACCGACTCGGAGAAGTCCGTGCAGTTCGTCGACACCCCGCCCGCCACCGCAGTGCTGCCGGGCGACGACGCCGCGCAGACTGCCGTCGAGCTCAGCTCCCTCCTCTTCGAATCCGCCGACGTCGCCGTCGTCGCGCCCGCAGATGCCGCCGAAGCCGCCGCCCCGGTGGCATCGGAGGCCCGGCTGCCGCTCCTGCTGGGTACCGAGCAGGCCGTCGCCGACGAGCTCGAGCGCCTCGGCGCCGATACCCTCGTCACCCCGGCAGGCACCGACCTCTCCGCGCTGGGTGATGGGTTCGAGGTCGTCGAGGTGCAGGCCGACGACACCGGCGCCGTTCCCGAGGTGGCCGTCGACGAGCAGCCGGCCGGCGCCTCGCTCTTCGTCGACCCGGAGGCGGAGTCCCCGGCCGAGGTCGCCGCGCGCGCGAACGTCGAGGCCGCCGGCGGAGCCGTGGCCGAGGTGCCCGGCGGCGACCCGCGCCTCGACGGCGACACCGTGGCCGCGACGAAGGATGCCGCGGGCGATGACCCGGCCGGCGGTCTGCTCGCCCTCGGCGAGACCTTCGGCGAGGCGGACGACTTCACCGCGAAGGCCGCCACCGCGGCGACCGCCCCCGAGCTCCCCGGCGGCGGCCAGCTCGCCTTCCCGGGCCGGCGCATGATCGCCGCCTACGGCTCCCCCGGGGTGGCCTCGCTCGGGATCCTCGGCGAGCAGGACCTCGAGGCGACGATCGAGCGGGTCAAGGGGCTGGCCGAGGACTACGAGCCGCACTCCGACGTCCAGGTGGTGCCGGCGTTCGAGATCATCACGACCGTCGCCTCGGCGGTCCCCGGGCCCGACGGCAACTACTCCACCGAGCTCGACCCGGAGCTCATCCGCGAATGGGTCGACGCCGCCGGCGAGGCGGGCGTCTACGTCGTCCTCGACCTGCAGCCGGGCCACACCGACTTCCTCACCCAGGCCAAGGAATACGAGGACCTGCTCAAGGAGCCCCACGTCGGGCTCGCGCTCGACCCCGAATGGCGGCTCGAGCCCGGGCAGCGCCACATGGAGCAGATCGGCTCGGTGACCGCGGCGGAGGTCAACGAGACCGCGGACTGGCTCGCCGAGCTCACCGCGGAGAACTCGCTGCCGCAGAAGGTGTTCATCCTTCACCAGTTCTCGCTCGGGATGATCTCCGACCGGCAGGACATCGACACCTCGCACCCCGAGCTCGCGATCGTCCTCCACGCCGACGGCAACGGCACCCCGGACCTCAAGATGGGCACGTGGAACGCGCTCCAGGAGGGGCTGCCGGAGGGCATCTTCATGGCGTGGAAGAACTTCTACGACGAGGACACCCCGACCTTCACCCCCGAAGAGACCTACGAGGTCGAACCGCGCCCCTGGTTCGTGTCGTACCAGTGATGCGCGAGCGGTCGATCAGCCGCGGCGCTGCTTGAACTCGACCTCGACGAAGGCGCACTCGGCATCCGTCTCGTTGATGACGTTGTGCTCGCTGCCCACCGACCGGGTGTACGAGGCGCCGGGGACGATCTCATTGGCGAAGGTCTCCTCCGGCGTGACCACCGTCAGCGTGCCGGCGACGGTCGGCACGACCACGTAGTCCATCTCGTGGACGTGCATGCCGGTCTCCGTGCCCGGGGGGAACCGCCACTCGGTGACGCGGGTGAACTCGTTGTCGATCTGGACCGTGGCGATCGCCGGTGCGTACTCACTCATGCGTCCACGCTACTGCGAACGCCCACCCCCGCGGAAGACCGCCGGCGCACCCCGGGGCACGAGCCCGAGTGCACGGCATCCGTGGACACGACTGCGGGGCTTTCGATGAAGGGTGGTGGCGCTGATGCCACCACACTCCACCGGAAGCCCCACACTCCCGAACGGACGCGCGATCAGCGGGCGCGGCGGTCGGGGCAGAGCGACTCCGCGAGCGCGTGGAAGCTGCGGCTCGGGTTGCCGAACCGGTGGAGCGTCATCGACACGGCCTGCTCCTGCACGAAGTAGCGGAGCTCGACGCGGCCGGAGCCGGTCACGGCATCGTCGACGACCGCGACCTCCGGGCGCTGCGCGATCGCGCCGGTGAGTTCGGGCTCGACCGCGCCGATCATCCGCACCCGTGCGCCCACCCCGTCGTCGTAAGCGCCGGATTCCACGCGCGCGGCGAAGTCGGCCGCCGACTCGATCGCGACGCCACCCTCGCCGGTGGAAACCGCACCGGTGGACCCGGCCGTGCCCGAGGCGCCCGCCGGCCCGTCAGACCCTGCCGGCTGCCCGGCACCCCGGGCGGCGTCCTCGACCGCGGCGCGCACCTCAGCGGCGGCGTCGGGGGACACCGACCAGGTGACGGGGGTCTGGGCGAGCTGCGCGGCGTGCGCGGTGCGGGTGACCTCGATGGCCAGTGCGGCGGCGGTGACGCGCACGGTGACGGCGCGCGGCAGGTAGCGGAAGATGTTCGCCTCGGCGGTGAGGCCGGTGGGGTCGGAGGCGCAGCCGAACTCCTGCTCCCACGCCCGCCGATCGCTCGCGCGGGCGGCGTCGAGCCAGGCCTCGTCGCGCACCGAGCCGTCCGACCAGTCCCCGAACAGCATGAGGTAGTTCGGGCCGCCGGCCTTGGATCCCAGGCCCACCGAGGACTTCTTCCAGCCGCCGAACGGCTGACGCTGGACGATCGCGCCGGTGATGCCGCGGTTGACGTAGACGTTTCCGGCCTGCACGGTGTCGAGCCAGGTCGCGACCTCGGCGGCGTCGAGCGAGTGGATGCCGGCGGTGAGGCCGAAGTCGACCTGGTTCTGCAGCTCCATCGCCTCGGCCAGCGTGTCCGCACGCATGAGGCCGAGCACCGGTCCGAAGCACTCGGTGAGGTGGAAGAACGAGCCCGGCTTCACGCCGTCCTTGATGCCCGGCGACCACAGGCGGCCGGAGTCGTCGAGCCGGCGCGGCTCGAGCACCCAGCTCTCCCCGGGCTCCAGGGTGGTGAGCGCGCGGAGCAGCTTGTCCGAGGGCTCCTCGGTGAGCGGGCCCATGGTCGCCCGGAGGTTCGCGGGCACGTCGACGATGAGCGAGGACGCCGCATCGACGAGCTGGCGGCGGTAGCGCTCGGAGTCGTAGGTCGAGCCGACCATGATCGCCAGCGAGGCCGCCGAGCACTTCTGCCCGGCGTGGCCGAACGCGGAGTGGACGAGGTCGGCCATCGCGAGGTCGCGGTCCGCCGCCGGGGTGACGATGAGCGCGTTCTTGCCCGAGGTCTCCGCATTGATGTCGAGCTCCGGGTTGAAGCCCCGGAACAGGGCCGCGGTCTCCGAGGCGCCGGTGAGGATGACCCGGTCGACGCCGGGGTGCGCGACGAGCGCCTTGCCGACCTCGCCCTCGGTCGGGGCGACGAGCTGGAGCACCTCGCGCGGGACGCCGGCCTCCCACAGACACTCGACGAGCAGCGCCGAGCAGTGCGGGGTGGGGCTCGAGGGCTTGTGGATGACCGCGGCGCCGACGGCGAGCGCGGCGACCGTCGACCCGGTGGGGATCGCGACGGGGAAGTTCCACGGCGGGGTGATGAGGACGAGCGCGTCCGGAGTGAACTCGGCGCCCTCCACCGCCTCGAGCTCGAGGGCGCGATCCGCGTAGTAGCGGATGAAGTCGATCGCCTCGGAGATCTCCGGATCGGACTGGTCGAGCGTCTTCCCGGCCTCGGCGGCCATCGTCGCGAGGAACTCCCCGCGACGGGCGGCGAACACGTCCGCGGCGCGGAGCAGGATCTCCCCGCGGGCGCGGGCACCGAGCTCGCGCCAGGCGAGTGCGGCCTCGCGGCCGGAGGCGACGCGGTCGTCGACCTCCTCGACGGAGTCCAGGGATTCCGGGGCGGGGCGGGTGTCGAGCCAGCCCGGTGCGGACGACTGCTCGAGGAGCGCCCGTGCCCAGCGCTGGTTCGCCGGCAGCGAGGGGTCGGTGTCGGGCTCGTTGGCGAACCCGCCGAGCTCCGCGCCCGAGGTGTACGCCGCACCCTGCTCCGCCTCGGCACCGCGGTCCTGGCGGCGGGTGGGCAGGGGAGCGGTCTCGCCCTCGGCCTCGAGGACGGCGGCGAGGTCGTCGACCGAGGCGCGGAAGCGGTCCTCCTCGCGCCGGAACACGGCGTTGCCGTTGCGGAGCTCGAAGATCCCGGACATGAAGTTCTCGTTCGCCGAGTTCTCCTCGAGCCGGCGGACGAGGTAGGAGATCGCGACGTCGAACTCCTGCGGGTGCACCGCCGGGACGTAGAGGAGGAGATCGCCGACGTCGGCGCTCACCGCGGCGGCCTGCTCCGCGGCCATGCCCTGGAGCATCTCGAACTCGACCCGGTCGGTGACCCCGCGGGCGAGCGAGAGCTCGTGGGCGAAGGCGATGTCGAAGAGGTTGTGGCCGGCGACGCCGATCCGCACCCCGGCCATCCGCTCGGGCGTGAACAGCCAGTGGAGGACGCGCTTGTAGTTCGCGTCGGTGGCCTGCTTGGACGGACAGGTGGTGAGCTCCCAGCCGGCGACCTCGGCGTGCACGCGCTCCATCGCGAGGTTGGCGCCCTTGACCAGGCGCACCTTGATCCCGGCCCCGCCGGCGGCCACCCGGGCGCTCGCGTACTCGCTCAGCCGCTGCATCGCGCCGAGCGCGTCGGGCAGGTAGGCCTGGAGCACGATCCCGGCCTCGAGGTGCGCGAGCTCCGGGTCGTCGAGGATGCGCATGAACACGGCGAGCGTGAGCTCGAGGTCCTTGTACTCCTCCATGTCGAGATTGACGAATCTGCTGCCGGCCGGGGAGGCGGCGGCCTCGCGGTAGAGCGGCAGGAGCCGCTCGACGACGTAGTCGACGGTCTCGTCGAACGCCCACATCGACACCTGCGAGGCGACCGAGGAGACCTTGACGGACACGTAGTCGACATCGGACCGCTGGAGCAGGCGGCGGGTCTCGGCGAGGTGCTTGTCCGCCTCCTCCTCGCCGAGCACGGCCTCCCCGAGCAGGTTGATGTTGAGCCGGTGCCCGTCGGCGGTGAGCTCCGCGACGGCCTTCCCGAACTGCTTGTCGCGGGAGTCGATGACCATGTGGCCGACCATCGAGCGCAGCCGCGCACGGGCGGCGGGTACGACGACCTGCGGCAGCACCGGGGCGAGCGCGGCACCGGCCTTGACCTGTGCGCGGTCGAGCGCGGACATGGTGTCCGGGGTCAGGCGGGCGACGTCGACGAGCGCGTCCGCGGCGGCGTGGACGTCATCGGTGCCGACGACCCGGTCGACGAAGCCGACGGTGAAGTCGAGGCCATTGGGATCGGAGAGGACTGCGGCGAGCCGGTCCGCGGCGGCGTCCTTGGCCGCGGGGGTGCCGGCGGAGATCCGCAGCCAGCGGCGCACCCGCGCCACTGCGGAGTCGGTGAGGGGCGCCAGTCCGGCGTCGGTGAGTGCTGGCATGGTCCCTGGGGTGCTGAGCATGATGTCCTCCGTCTCGAATCGTGCTGCTGGTCCGGCCCGGCGGCTGTGCTGGGCTCCGCCCGGACCGGCAGGCGGGCCGTGCGCCGACCGCCCGGCCCGGGTGTCCGCTCGTCGTCGAGCGCGGGCCTTCGTCCGTCCTCCCAGTGTGCGCGGCGGCTGTCCGGACGACCAGGGTCCGGTGTGAGCATCCGCACGTACAATGAGTCAGAAGATATCGTTGGAGCAGGCGGGACAGCACCGGACGGGGGGCGGGGATGGGCGGCAGACGGGTCCCGGTCGAGGTGCGGGCGGAGGCGTGCCGGGAGGTGGCTGCCGGACGCCCGGCCGGGGAGGTCGCGGCGTCGCTCGGCGTGTCCGCCTCGACGGTGCGCCGGTGGACGGCGCGGGCGGCCGCCGGCGAAGGGCTCGGCGACCGGCCGCGCACCGGCCGGCCGCGCATCCAGGACACCGCGACCGCGGTGGTGTCCGCGGTCCTCGCGACCGCCGGTGCCCGCGTCGACACCGCCGACTACTCGACCCGTGCGGTCGCCGCCGCCACCGGGCTGAGCCAGAGCGTCGTCGCCCGCGCGATGGCCCAGCTCGCCTCCCCGCCGCTGGCGCCGCGGCTGCGCCTGGTCGCCGTCGCCGCCGCCTACCCGGTGCTCGTGCTCGGGTTCGCCGCACTCCCGGACCCCGGCGAGTCCGGACGCGCTGCCCGGACCCGCTCCGAGCGTGACTTCCGCCGCCGCGGCGCGGGCCTCGTGGCCGCGCTGCGGAGCTCCGGCCTGGGTCGATGGGCGCAGCAGTTCGGGACCGCCGCGCCGCCGGTCGTGCCGCCGGCGGTGCAGTCGGTGTTCGACGCCGAGGCGGTCGACCGGATCATCGCGTACGACCCCCGCGGAATCGTGCCGGCCCGGGCGGGGAGCGTGGTGAGCACCGACCTCGACGGGTTCGTCGCAGAGGTCGGTGCAGTGCTGCGGCAGGTCGACGCGGTGCCGGGGTCCCTCCTCAACGCGCTGGCGGCGACGGTCAACCGCGGGCTCGAGGGCCTCGAGTGGAACGACTTGAGTTCTTCCGGTCTCCTGCACAGTGAATCCACGAGTTCTGATTCAACTGGACCTGATCCGGGTCGCGGGCGGGATCCCGGGTCGTGGGTGCCGGACTCGCACTGGCTGCCGCGAGCGAACCTCTCGCTCACCGAACAGCTCGCGATCGCGCTGCGGCAGGAGATCATCGATTCCGGCTACCGGTCCGGCGACCGGATCCGCCCGCGCACCCTCGCCTCCCGCCTCGGTCTGCCGCAGGCGGCGGTCGAGGCCGCGGTGCGTCGGATGATCGACGAGGAGCTCCTCGACGGCTCGCGCGGCGGCGTGCGGATTCCGGCCGTCACCGCCGATGACGTCATCGATCTCTACGCCGCCCGACTCGTGCTCGGCTCCGTGCTGCTGCGCGGGCTCGCAGCCCGCCCGCGCCGGCACCTCGTGCCCGTCCGGCAGGCGCTGCGGCGGGTCGAGGCCGTTGCGGCGCTGCGGCGCGGCACCGACGTCGACGACGCGGACCTGCGCTTCCAGCAGGAGCTCGCGCGTGCCTCGGGCCTGACGCAGACGGCGCGGACCTTCGAATCCCTCACCCGGCGCCTGCGGATGTACATCTCCGTGCTCCTCCTCGACTACACCCCGGCCACCGACCGCATCCTGTTCGACGACCGCCGGATCCTCCGCGCCCTCGAGGTCGGCGATGCGGCTGCCGCGGTCGACGCCTGGCGCGGCAAGCTCGACAACGCGGTGCGCCACATGGCCGGGATCGCCGCGCACCGCGGCTTCGACGTCACCGTGTGGGCCCGGCTCACCGGCGGCTGAGGCGCGCTCGCGGCGGGGGATGGGACGCCGAAGCGCGGCAGGGGGTGGCCTTGGGCGGCGGTGCTCGGTTCGTGGGCGCAGACGGGTGGGATCTGCGGTGGTGGCCGGGCAGCGGGCGGTGGTGCCCGGGCCGCGGGTGCCGCAGGGCGAGCGGATCGGCGCAGGCGGCGCCGGTTCTGGTAGAACTGGTGGAGTCGACAGCTGACTTCCCACCGATGTGAAGGACCCGCATGACCGAACGCACCCCCGAACGCACCGTTCTCTGGACCCCTCCGCGCGACCGCGTCGAATCGAGCGCGCTCGCCGACTACCAGCGCTGGCTCGACCGCGAGCACGGGGTGACCACCTCCGGGTACCAGGAGCTCCTCGACTGGTCGGTGGAGAACATCGAGGACTTCTGGGAGACCATGTGGACGTACTTCGACGTCGTCGGCGACCGCGGTGACGGACCCGTCCTCACCGGCGACACCATGCCGCGGGTGCGCTGGTTCGAGGGTGCGACCTGCAACTACGCGGAGAACATCCTGCGCCACGCCGACACCCGCCCGGACGCCGAGGCGATCGTCGGCCTGCACGAGGACGAGCGCCGCGATTCGATCACCTGGCGAGAGCTCCGCGGACGCGTGGGAGCGCTCGCGGCCTGGCTCCGGGAGCACGGGGTGGAGCCGGGCGACACCGTGTGCGCGGTGCTCCCGAACATCCCGGAGGCGGTCGAGGCGCTGCTGGCCTGTGCCGCTGTCGGTGCGGTGTGGTCGGTGGTGAGCCCGGACTTCGGGGTCAAGGGCATCGCCGACCGCTTCGCCCAGATCGAGCCGTCCGTGCTGCTCACCGTGGACGGCTACCTGTTCAACGGGCGCGAACAGGACCCCACCGGCACCGTCGGAGACCTGCTCGCAGCCCTCCCCACGGTGCGCGAGCACGTGCTCGTCGACCAGTTCCCGGGGGCCGGGGAGCGCGCCGAGCAGACCGCTGCGGCGCGGGAGTCGACGACCCTCTACTCGCAGATCGTCGCCGTCTCCCAGGAGCCGGTGTTCGAACCCGTCGAGTTCTCCCACCCACTGTGGGTCCTCTACTCCTCGGGCACCACCGGGAAGCCCAAGGGGATCGTCCACGGACACGGCGGCGTCACCCTCGAGGCGCTCAAGGCCAACACCCTCCAGCAGGAGGCGCTCGAGGGCGGCCGGCACTATTCGGCCGTCGCCACGACGTGGGTGGTGTGGAACCTCCTTGTCAACAGCATGCTCGTCGGCGCGACGATCGTCACCTACGACGGCTCGCCCGTCGCCGGGGTCGCCGACAAGCAGTTCGAGATCATCGAGCAGGAGAAGGTGACGAACTTCGGCACCGGGGCGGCGATCCTCACGATGATCGAGAAGTCGGGGGTGTCCCCGGCGGCCCGCTACAACCTGTCCGCTCTCCGCTCGATCCTCTCGACCGGGTCCCCGCTGCCGGATTCCACCTGGGAATGGGTGTACGCGCACGTGAGTCCCGACATCCACTGCGGCTCCGATTCCGGCGGCACCGACATCGCCACGGGCTTCATCGGGTCCAACCCCTACGACCCGATCGTGCGCGGCGAGCTCCAGGGCGCCTACCTCGCGGTCGCCGCGGACTCCTTCGACGAGCAGGGCCGCCCGGTGGTCGACGAGGTCGGGGAGTTCGTGGTGACGAAGCCGATGCCGTCGATGCCGGTGAAGTTCTGGAACGATCCGGACGGCAGCCGCTACGAGTCCGCGTACTTCGACGCCTACCCCGGGGTGTGGCGCCACGGGGACTGGGTGACGAAGCGCCCCGGTGGGCAGTACGTCATCCACGGGCGCTCGGACTCGACGATCAACCGCGGCGGCATCCGCATGGGCTCCGCCGACATCTGCCAGGCCGTCGACGGCGTCGAGGGCGTGCAGTCCTCGATGGTGATCGGCGCGGAGCTGTCCGGCGGCGACTACTACATGCCGCTGTTCGTCGTGCCGAAACCCGGCGTCGAGGTCGACGACGCGCTGCGGGAGAGGATCGTGCAGCGGATCCGGACCGACGTGTCCCCGCGCTACGTGCCCGACGAGATCATCGCCGCGCCGGCCGTGCCGACCACCCGGACGGGCAAGCTCATGGAAGTGCCGATCAAGAAGATCTTCCAGGGCGCCTCCCCGGACACGATCAACCGCGGCACGGCCGCCGACCCAGAAATCTTGGACTGGTATGTGAATTACGCCCAGAGCTTTGCCGCCGGCAGGCAGGACCGATAGCGTCGAAGGACAGCGAACGACGAGGAAAGAGAGGTCATGATGACGGATCAGACCAGCATCACCGTGTCGCGCACCATCGACGCACCCGCCAAGGACATCTTCGAGGTGCTGTCCAACCCCGAACGCCACCACGAGCTCGACGGCTCCGGTTTCATCGTGTCGGACTCGAAGACGGACCGGATCACCGGAACCGGACAGGTCTTCACGATGAACATGGACGGTGAGCACATGGGCGGGGAGTACCAGACCGACAACCATGTCACCGGCTACGACGACGGCAAGCTCCTCGCCTGGCAGACCGCGCCCGCGGGCACGGAGCCGCCCGGCTGGGAATGGGTGTGGGAGCTCGAGCCGGAGGGCGCAGACGCCACCCGGGTCGTGCACACCTACTCCTGGGACAAGGTCGACGCGCAGACCGCGCAGAAGATCGGCCTGCCGCTCGTGTCCGAGCAGCAGCTCGAAGACACCCTCAACCGCCTCGCGGCGGCCGTCTCCGGCGGCTGACGAAGAGGCCCGAGCTGCAGCAGGAGCCGACGGCGCACCCTGTGCTGCTCCTGCGATGAGCTCCGAACCGCGGCGCCCCGGCGAACAGCCGGGGCGCCGCTGGTGTGTCCGGGAGGCGGCTGCGCCATTGCACGGACTGCTGTCCGAGCGGTCCGGCGTCACTTCCGCCGGGCCCGGCCGCCGAGGACGAGCGCTCCGGCTCCGGTGCCGATGAGAACGAGGGAGAGCCCCAGGAGGGCCCGGGAGCCCGAGGTCGGTCCGGTCCGCGGCAGTTCGTCGGCCTGAGCGGGCTCCGGCTCCGCAGGAGCTTCGGGTGCCGGTCCGCCGGCCGGTTCCGCGGGAGCAGACGAACGGGTCTCGGGAGCACCGGGTGCCGGCGCACCCGGTGCCGGCGTGCTCGGGGTCGCGCCCGGCTCCGCCGGCGGTGTCGGCTCGTGGTCGGGTTCCGCAGAGGGTGCAGGTTCGTGCTCCGGTGCGGTGGCTGTCGGCGCAGGTGTCTCCGAGGGTGCGGGCTCCGGCTCAGGAGCCGCGGGAGTCGACTCCGAGGGTGCGGGCTCAGGCTCCGACGGCTCGGGCGTCGGCACCGGCGTAGGGGTCGGGGACGACGGGGCTGAAGGCGCCGGGGCCGGAGGTGACGGGGCCGGGTAGGTCGGCGGTGCCGGTGACGGCGCGGGCTCGGAACGGGCGGTGCGGGATCGCTCGGTGATGATCTCATCCGGGGCATCGGCGGCGATGACGTTCTGCACCCGGGTGGCCCCCTGGCCCTGCGCCTCGTGGAACCGGACCGAGGTCGGCGGCACGTCGTGCGCCCGAGCGGTCACGTCCACCTCCATGAGCGTTCCGTCCCCGGGAGCGCTCGCCTGCTCGCCGGTTGAATCGTCATCGGCCGGTCGCTCGCCGGGCCTGGCAGCTCCCTGCGTCGGCGCGTGCTCGTAGGCCTCGAGCCGGGGGATCGCCCGGAGGGCCACCGCGACGGGCTCGGCGGCCGTGGTCACGGATGTCTCCCTGAGCAGTCCTCCGCTCGCCTCGAGATCGACGGGGATGCCGGGGACGGGCTCCCCGGCCGCGGACACGAGCCGGATGCGCACCGTCGTCGAGTGCGCTCCCGGAGCGAACTCCGCGATGTCCAGGTGGAGCGTGTACGGGCCGGCGAATCGCTCGGCATCCTCGGAGATCGCGGTGAATTCGGCGGCCGCCCCGCGGAACCCGGGACCCAGATCGGCAGGCAGCTCGGGAGCGATGACGTGCCGGTGCGGCACCTGCTCATCGAGCTTGGCGAGTGCGGAGAGCGCCGACTGCACATCGCGCCGCTCCGAGCCGGAGTGGGTGTGCAGCGCCCAGGCCGTGCGCGGGCTCGTGATGGCCCGGCCGGTGGACTCGGAGAAGAAGCGCGGGAGCGGGGTGGCCCGCCCGGCGTCGACGCAGTAGGCGAAGCCGTCCTCGAGGGAGCGGTACGCCCCGTACCAGGTGCGCCCCTCCTTGGTGCGATGCCAGCGCCCCGGTCCCAGGACCTCGGGAGCGGTGGACCCGAGTGCGCGTGCGGAGTCCGCCTCGGTCGTGGGTCCGAGCCCGGCGGCGCTGGCAGCCGGGGGATGATCCGGGGAGAGAGCGGGCCCGGTGGTGAGGAGCAGGGCGAGGAGGGCGGCGGACACGAGTGCATGGACCCGCCGCATCGCCCGAGCGGGACGTCGCGGAGGGGAGGGGGCGAGCGCGCGCACGGGGCGCCGAGCAGCGGGAGTGGGCAGGTCGGGAGCGGGGTATCGGGTCATGGCGCCATCGCACCTCGACCGGGTGCCCCGGCGACAGGGCCCCGCTCGGCCTGTGGACGGGGAGCCGCTGTCCCCAGCTCGGCGACCGCATCGGTGCCGGCGATGTTCCACAGCCGAACGCGCATCGGAGGGGACGCCCGGACGCCCCCGGAAGGCGGGCCCCGGGGCCTGTGCGCAGGGCGGACCCGAGTTCGGTCAGGCCGCGCGAGCGGAGTAGAGTCTGGTAATGGAATCGGGCGTGCCGGCAAGGGGTGCGCCGAGTGCGAACTGAGCCGAGGTAACTATGACGTACACCAAGGAAAGCGTCGATGTCGTCCTCATCGGCGGCGGGATCATGAGCGCCACCCTGGGCGCCATGCTCACCGAGCTCCAGCCGGAATGGGACATCCGCGTCTACGAGCGACTCGACTACGTCGCGCGCGAGAGCTCGGATCCGTGGAACAACGCGGGCACCGGGCACGCCGCCCTGTGCGAGCTCAACTACTCCCCGGCGGATGCCAACGGTGACGTCGACATCACCAAGGCCATCAACATCAACGAGCAGTTCCACGTCTCGCGCCAGTTCTGGTCCTACCTCATCGACGAGGGCGTCATCACCGACCCGTCGACCTTCATCAACCAGGTGCCCCACATGAGCTACGGCCGGGGGGAGAAGGGCCGCGACTACATCCGCAAGCGGTACGAGACCATGGTCCGCAACCCGCTGTTCGCGGACATGGAGTACACCGACGACCCGGCGACGCAGGCGGACTGGCTGCCGCTGATGTTCGAGAACCGCGGCCCCGGCCAGGTCAACGGCGTGTCCCGGTTCCGGACCGGCACCGACGTCGACTTCGGTTCGCTCACCCGGCAGCTCCTCACCCACATGGGCACCAAGGGCACGCAGATCCGCACCGGGCACGCCGTCACCGACCTCAACCGCACCGCCGACGGCTGGCGCGTGTCGGTGAAGGATTCCACAGCCGCCGACGCGTTCGACGTCAACGCCCGCTTCGTGTTCATCGGCGGCGGCGGAGGTGCCCTCCACCTGCTGCAGAAGTCCGGCATCGCGGAAGGCCGCGGCTACGGCGGCTTCCCGGTCTCCGGGCTGTTCCTCCGCACCTCCCGCCCCGAGCTCGTCGAGCGCCACCACGCCAAGGTCTACGGCCAGGCCGCCTTCGGCGCACCCCCGATGTCGGTGCCGCACCTCGACACCCGCGTGGTCAACGGCAAGCGCTACCTCATGTTCGGGCCCTACGCCGGGTTCTCCCCGAAGTTCCTCAAGTCGGGCCGCATCACCGACCTGCCGTTCTCCGTGCGCGGGAACAACCTGCCGGTCATGCTCAACGTCGCGAAGGACAACTTCGACCTGGTGAAGTACCTCGTCGGCGAGCTCGCCTCCTCGAAGAAGGATCGCTACGAGATGCTCGCCGAGTTCACCCCCGAGGTCGACCCGGGCGACTGGGAGTTCATCACCGCCGGCCAGCGCGTGCAGGTGATGAAGCGCGACGGCAAGAAGGGCGGCGTGCTGGGCTTCGGCACCGAGCTCATCTCCGCCGCCGACGGCTCGATCGCAGCGCTGCTGGGCGCCTCGCCCGGAGCCTCGACGGCCGCGCCGATCATGCTCAACCTGCTCGCCACCTGCTTCCCCCAGCAGTACACGGGCTGGGAGCCGAAGCTCAAGGCCATGGTCCCCTCACTGGGGCGCAAGCTCCACGAGGACGAGACGCTGCTCACCGAGCTCTCCGAGTACACCGCGCGGACGCTCCAGCTCATCAAGGACGAGCCCGCGGTCTGACACCGTGCGCACTCGCGGCAGACGACGCCGCCGAGGGGCCGGACACCGGACGACCGGTGTCCGGCCCCTCGTCCGTCCGGTCGCTCGCCCGTCGCTCGGATGCTGGACCGAGGACGGTGCCGAGCACCCACTCGGGTCTCCCGTGCGACGAGCTCGCACCGCGGTGTTGCACAACCGACACCGCGTTCGGTGCACGCGCGTCCGCGCCAGTGCCTATGCTGGATCCGAGCACAGACACCGGGCGCGTCCCGGCCGCCGCAGACGATCGAGGCAGGTATGAGCCACCATCCCCATGACGAGCACG
Organism: Brevibacterium sp. R8603A2; assembly: GCF_023072605.1. Lineage (NCBI taxonomy): Bacteria > Bacillati > Actinomycetota > Actinomycetes > Micrococcales > Brevibacteriaceae > Brevibacterium > Brevibacterium sp. R8603A2. Next base: position 96,589 of record NZ_JALLGN010000006.1, on the reverse strand, counting down.
CCCGCCCCGCCCCCGGCGGGCACTCGAGCGGGCCGCAGGGAGCGCCGGCGCACCCCGGCATGCCGCCGCAGGGTGCTGCGCCCCAGCACCGCGGACCACAGGGTCCCCTGCCGCAGGGGATGCCTCCGCACGGCTGCCCGGGCGGCCCCCGGCAGCCCGGGCAGTACGGCTCCGGCCCCGTGCCCCACGGCGCGCCGCACCCGCAGGCCCAGCAGCCCGGCGGCCCGTACCGGCCGGCCCCTCAGCACGGTGCGCAGCAGCCGGCCCAGCGCGTCTACGCCCAGCCGCGGTTCTCACCCACGGTCACCCAGGAGATGCGGATCCGGCACCAGGTGCAGCAGCGCTCCGGGGCCCCGGTCGACGCCCCGTGGGCTGCTCAGGCCGCCCGTCGGCTCCCGCAGGAGGACCCGACCGCCGGGGCGAACATCGCCCGCATCGTGGCGGCCTCGATCGTCGGTGCGATCCTCCTGCTCGGCATGCTCGCCATTCTCATCTTCGGCGCCTTCTCCTTCGACGGCGCCGGCCTGCTCGTCATCGGGCTGTCCGCGATCCCGCTCGTCCTCATCATCCTCATGGTGCTGTGGTTCGACCGCTGGAAGCCCCAGCCCAAGCTCCTCCTGCTCGTGTGCCTGCTGTGGGGCGCCGTGGCCTCGGTCATCATGACCCTCATCGCCAGCTGGTTCGGCCTCGTCGCGCTCTCCATCGTCGGTCTCGACGCCTCGGGCGACGTATTCGGCGCGGTCGTCATGGCACCGGTGATCGAGGAGATCACCAAGGGCGTCCTGCTCGTCGTCATCGTGCTGGCCGCCCGCAAGCACTTCGAGGGGCCGCTCGACGGCTGGGTCTACGGCAGCCTCATCGGCGCCGGGTTCGCCTTCACGGAGAACATCCTCTACCTCGGCAGCGCCTACGTCGAGAACGCGGATGCGGGGCTGTGGCAGACCTTCATCGTCCGCTGCCTCATGAGCCCGCTGCTCCACTCCACGTTCGTCGCCTGCGCCGGCGTGTCGATCGGCTTCGCAGCCCGCCGCGGCGCCTGGTGGCTCACCGCGATCATGTGGCTGCCCGGTCTCATCGCCGGCATGGTGCTCCACGCCGTGTGGAACGGGACCGCGACCCTGACCTCGGCGCTGGTCGCGACGGGCGCGATCCATGTGTTCGTGTCCCTCGGCATCCTGTTCGTGCTGTCCGCCCTCATCGCGATCAGCTGGTTCGTGCTCGGCCTCGTGTTCCGCCACAACGAGTCCACCCACACCCGCCAGTCGCTGGGCGACTACGCGAACGCCGGTTGGCTCACCCACTCCGAGGTCGACATGCTCGGCACCTGGAAGGGCCGCCGGGCGGGCAAGCGCTGGGCCGGTCAGTACCCGAACGCGCGCGACCACATGCGCACGATGATCCGGCTCGCCGCCAACCTCGCGGCCACCCGCACCCGGGTGCTCGCCGGCGTCGGCGGGGAGACCGAGCGCAAGGTCGAGCTCTACCTGCTCGAGCAGTTCACCATGGAGCGCAGTGCTCTCATGGGCGCGGTCAACCACCGCTCCCACCGGCCCGGCAGGGCCTGATGACCCCGGTCGACCTCGCCCTGCTCGCCCTCGCCCTGCTCGCCGCGCTCCTCGGCTGGCAGCAGGGCTTCCTCGCCGGCGGCGGAGCGGTGGCGGGGTTCGTCGTCGGACTCGTCGCCGGTCGCTTCCTCGGGCCCTGGGCGGCCGACATCCTCACCGGGGCCGGCGTGCTCGACGCGTCCGCGGAGCCCGGCCTGACGGTGGCGCTCCCGCTCGTGCTCGGCGTCGTGCTCTCCGGTGTCGGCGGATTCGTCGGCGCCTCCCTGCGCGACCGGATCCCCAGCCGCTGGGGGCGCGGGGTCGATGCGCTCGGCGGCGGCGCCTCCGGGCTCGTCGCCTTCACCCTCATCGTGTGGCTCGCGGCAGGCTGGATCGCCACCACCCCGCTCCTCACCCCCAACCGGTGGGCTGCGGAGTCCGCGATCATCGCCGCGCTCGACCGCTATGCGCCCATCACCTCGACCGAGGCGCTCGGCGAGATCGGCACCGCTCTCGCCGACACCGGCTTCCCGCAGGTGTTCCAGGGCCAGCCGGAGCAGATCCGGGGGGTCGGGGAGCCGAACGAGGCGATGGTCGCCGTCGGCCGAGACGTCGACGACTCCGTGGTCAAGATCGTCACCACCGTCACCGAGTGCGGCACGCTCCAGGAGGGCACCGGCTGGGTGTACTCCTCCGGGCTCGTCGCGACCAACGCCCACGTGGTCGCCGGTGCGCAGGCGCTGAGCGTGCAGGTGGGCGGCACCGGACACCCGTACTCCGGGGACGTCGTGGCGTTCGATCCGGCGCTCGACGTCGCGGTCCTGCGGGTGCCGGAGCTCGCCGCGCCGGAGCTCGAGTTCGGCAGCACGCTCACCGTCGGCGCCGACTCCGTGGTCGTCGGCTTCCCCGAGAACGGGCCGTACACGATCTCACCCACCCGCGTGCGCGACCGGCTCGATGCGCGCGGCCTCGACATCTACAACGACGACACGGTGGTCCGCGAGGTCTACTCGATGCGCGGGATCATCCGGCCGGGAAACTCCGGCGGACCGATGCTCGACTCCCAGGGTCGGGTCGTGGGGATGGTGTTCGCGAAGTCCGCCACGGACCCGGAGACCGGCTATGCGCTCACGCTCGACGAGATCGACGGCGTGCTGCGCGATGCGCAGGAGCGGACCCGTCCGGTCGACACCCGCAGCTGCGCGGTGCAGTCCCCGCCGGCCGGCTGAGAGCCCGGGCCGGTGCTCGGGCCGCGGTCGCGCCGGTCCGTCCGTCGCACCCCGGGGTCGGGTGGCCGATCAGGGGTAGTCGAGGTAGCCGATGACCGCGCGGTGGTCGCTCGTGCCGCGGTCGAGCACGGAGTCGCCGACCGGCTCGAGGCCGCGCACCATGACGTGGTCGAGGCGCACGACGGGGAAGATCGAGGGCCAGGTGAAGCCGAAGCCCCCGCCCACGGCCTCGCGGGTGTCGGTGAGCTCGTCGTCGAGGCGCTCGAAGTAGCGGTCCGCGCTGCCGGAGTTGAAGTCGCCGGCGACGATGATGTGCTCGGCTCCGTCGGCCTCGATCGCGTCGGAGAGCTTGGACAGCGCGTTGTTGCGCAGCGATTCCTGGCCAGGGCGCACGGAGGGCAGGTGGACGCTGTAGAAGCGCACATCGCCGTGGTCGGTGCTGATCGTCGTGGCGATCGCCCGGGTCCACTGGATGCCGAGGTCGATCTCCTCGGGCTCGCTCATCGGCCATTTCGACCAGATGCCGATCGTGCCCTGGTCCGTCGAGTGCGCGTAGTGCTCGGTGAGCTGCTCGGTGATGATCTCCCCGGACAGCGATTCGATCTCCTGGACCGACACGATGTCGGGGTCGTGGTCGATGATGTTCTGCGCCGTCGCGGTGGGCTGCGGCATCCGCGCGCCGACGTTCTGGGTCGCGACGACGAGGTCGGCGTCGTCCGGGGTGTCGGCCGGACGCAGGTAGCTGCCGAACATGAGGAACCAGACGAGCGCCGGGAGCAGCACGCCGATGATGCTCAGCACCGAGAAGCGGAAGAGCGCCACGATGAAGAGCAGCACGATGAGCAGCCCGGTCCAGGGCAGCGCGGACTCGACGACGAGGGCGAGCCCACGGGTGGTGGGCACGAGCTCGTGCATCGCGAGCAGGGCTGCGAGGAGGGCGCCGACGACGAAGGTCAGGATCCCTTTGGAGGGGTTTCGAGTTGCGGACATCGCCCCCGAGTGTATGCCCGGAAACTGACGAAAGGCTGGAGGAAGCCGGGCCGCGCGATGGGTGCGGCCGCGGCCCCGGGCGGTGCCGGTTCAGCGTGAGGCGGTGGCGCGCCAGACGGTGACGTCGGGGTGGTCGTCGAACCGGTATCCGCCGCCGCGGATCGTCCGCACGATCGCAGAGAACGGGCCGAGCCGGCGTCGCAGGCGGCGCACGTGGACGTCGACCGTCCGCTCGTCGGGGGCATCGTCCTCGGTGCCCCAGAGGCTGTCGATGAGGTCGAGGCGGGAGAGGGTCTCGCCGGGGCGGGACACGAGCGTTGCGAGGAGGTCGAACTCCTTGGTGGTGAGCCCGGCGAGCTCACCGTCGACGTGCACCTCGCGGCGCGGGATGTCGATCTGCAGGCGGCGGGCCGGGGCGCCGACCGGGGTGAGGTCCTCGCTCGATGCGGGCGGGTGCATGCGGGCGGGGATGCGGGAGCGGACCGGTCCGTGGCGACCGGCGGGATCGCCGGTGGCGGCGGGCGATCCGATCGCGACCGCCCGCACCGCGTCGAGGTCCTTGCCGGGGCCGTCCGGGGCGAGCGCGATGACGGCCTGGGTGTCCGCCTGGGAGGCGAGCTCGCGTGCGTACTCCTGCAGGGCCTGCGCGATCGCGGCGAGGTTGGTCCCGTCCTCGGCGGCCTTCGTCTCGTCGAGGCCGATGTAGAGGACGATGCCGCGTGCGGCCTTCTGTGAGGGGCGCACGCCTGCGGGGCCGAAGGTGCGCGGAGCGGAACGGGGGTCGACCGGAGTCAAGCGGGCTCCCTGGCGTCGGGTGGCGGCGGCGCTGCGTGGGTGGACCGGGCGCTGCTGAGGCTGGGGGACGGACATGGTGTGCGGTTCCTTCTGTCGGCGCGATGATCGCGTGCGAGGCGGGAGTGCCGGACCTCGCGGGTGCCGCTCATCGGTGACCGTTCGCGACCGTGCGGCAGTGTAGGGGTCAGTCGCGAACGCACAGCATGAGCTGTGCACACCGGGGTCGCGGACATCGGCGCCGGGCGTCTGCGGTGCGGCGGAGCGGCACCGGGAAGGAACTGAGCATGCTCGTCATTATTCTTCATGCTCGACGCGAGCGGCAAGCATGAGGGTGCCGAAGCGCTCGAATAAGACGCAATATGACAGCGGGGAACGCCGCTGGTGGAGTTGGGTCGGTCCGCGCCGCGGGTCAGACGACGCCGTACATGCGGTCGCCCGCGTCGCCGAGTCCCGGGACGATGTAGCCGGTCTCGTTGAGCTTCTCGTCGAGCGCGGCGGTGTGGATCGTGACGTCGGCGCGACCGGCGTAGGTGTGCTCGATGTGTGCGACGCCCTCAGGGGCGCTGACCAGGCAGATCGCGGTGACCTCGGAGACCCCGCGGGCGAGCAGGTAGTCGATGGCCATCGCGAGCGTGCCGCCGGTGGCGAGCATCGGGTCGATGATGAAGATCTGCCGGCCCGACAGGTCGGACGGCAGGCGCTCGGCGTAGGCGGTGGCCTCGAAGGTCTCGTCGTCGCGCACCATGCCGAGGAAGCCGACCTCCGCGGTGGGGAGCATTCGCAGCAGGCCCTCGAGCATGCCGAGCCCGGCGCGCAGGATCGGCACCACGACCGGCCGCGGATTCGACAGCGCTGTCCCGGTCATCGGGCCCACCGGGGTGCTCACGGCCTTGTCCTCGACGCGGATGCCGCGCGTGGCCTCGTATGCGAGCAGCATGACGAGCTCATCGGTGAGCAGGCGGAAGCGTGCGGAATCGGTGCGCTCGTCGCGCAGGACGGTGAGCTTATGGGCGATCAGCGGATGGTCAGCCACGTGAAGATGCATGCTCCAGAATCTACCGGAATCGCCGCCGAGGTGTGCGGCGGTCGTCGAGGCGGCGTCATAGGGTCCGCTCCTCCGCGTCGCAGTGGTGCAACCGGGGCGGCAGGGGACAGAATAGGGCCATGTCTTACTTCACCGCAGTACTGGCGCAGTCCGACGACGAATACCGTGCGCTCGACTACGACATCCGCGACGCCGCGGACCTCGACGACCTGCTCGAGACGATGCGCAACGGCGGCGAGGGCGATGGCGAGGCCGTCGCCGTGATCGAGCACGAGGACGAGTGGTTCGCGCTCGTCCGGCTCACCGCCGCCGACGAGGTCAAGGTCTTCCTGTCCGATGTCCACGCGGTGGCCGACAGCCCCTTCGCGGAGCTGTTCGTCGACTACCTCGACTCCCAGGACGACGAGTACGAGGCCGACGAGGACGCCTACCCCGCGGACGGCGAGGAGGCCGATGGCGACGACGACGCCGCAGAGGACGAGGTGGAGGAGGTGCCGATGCTCGATCTCGAGGACGACGCCGAATGGAGCGGTGACGCCGACATCTTCGCCGACCTCGGGGTGCCTGCCGAGGAGCTCGTCGAGCAGTCCCGGACGCACGCCTCGGACCCCGCCCGCGTCGTCGCGCACGTCGGCGAGGAGGCCGGGTTCGCCGATCGACTCGAGGCGGCGCGCTGAAGCACCTGCCCGAGCACGAGGCCTGGATGCGCATCGCGCTCACCCAGGCCTCTGCGGCATCCGCGGGCGACGATGTGCCCGTCGGAGCGGTCGTCGCAGGAGCGGACGGCGAGATCCTCGGCGTCGGGTTCAACCGCCGCGAGCTCGACCACGACCCGACCGCGCATGCCGAGGTCGTCGCGCTGCGCGCCGCCGGGCGGGCGCACGGCGCATGGCGGCTCGCCGGTGCGACGCTCGTCGTCACGCTCGAGCCGTGCGCGATGTGCGCCGGAGCGGCGATCGCCGCGCGCGTCTCCCGGATCGTGTTCGGGGCCTTCGACGACAAGGCAGGAGCCTGCGGCTCGGTGTGGGACCTGCCCCGCGACCGCGGGTCGCTGCACCGGCCCGAGGTCTACTCCGGGGTGCTCGCCGCAGAGTGCACGGATCGACTCAGCGACTTCTTCGCCGCCCGCCGGTGACGCGCCGCGGGCCGACCGCTCCGCGGTGACCCGCGCCCATGCGGCCGCGGGCACCGGGGTCGGTCGGAGGCGCGATTTTGGACCGAGCGGGCCGTCCGGGTAGAGTATCCGGCGGTAGCGTGTCCGAGCGGCCGAAGGTGCAACACTCGAAATGTTGTGTACGGTAACCCCGTACCGTGGGTTCAAATCCCACCGCTACCGCGTTGCCCATATAGCGGGATGAATTCTCGAATGATGGAATGTGAGGCCCCGGGTCCTGTGGATCCGGGGCCTCACGGCTGTCCGGGGCCGCTGACCCCTCGGACCAATGATCGGACCAAGTGGGGACCCGCCGGGACGGCGGGCAAGCCGCCCCGGCGACCGCCGATCTCCGCGGGCCGCGGTGTGCGGCTCCCCGCAGGAGGACCTCACCCGGCGCCGTATCCCGGCCCGGGGAATCGAACAGCGTGCCCCGTTCCATCGGCCGGTGGGGGTCCAGGGCAGGATCGCATGGACGCCGGCGCACGGGCGCTCCTGGCGCCGGAGGCCGGTCAGGATGACGGGCAGCACCGGATCACCGACCCTCATGCTCCATGATCCGCACTGTTGAGGCCCTCCTGGTCGCGACGTACACCTGAGGTGCAGGATCCTCCTGCACGAAGGATCGGTGATCACCGTGCTCAGCCGCCGCACCGACATCGACCAGCTCGTCCCCTCCTGGGTGCCCGCGAGAACATCGTCGTGCAGGGAGAATCGGGGGCCGGGAAATCGACGGTGCTGCGCACCGCCGCGGAGGAGAGCGGGATGCGTGTCGTCACCGTGCCGGTCAACGCCGCGGAGCAGCCGCTGCCGGGCTCGGGGATCGCGATCCTCGCCGCCGCCCTGCGGGTGGTCGGCGACGGGACGCTCGCCGCCCGGATCGAGGACCTCGACCTCGACGAGGCCGAGGTGCCGGTCGCCGCGGAGACCTTCATCACCGCCGTGCGCACCGACGGCGGAACCGGGGACCTCCTCCTCGACCTCGACGACGCCGATGTCCTCGACCCGCTGACGCAGTCCTTCCTGGGTTTCGTCCTGCGCCGGCTCACCGGTGGGCGCGTGCGCTTCGCGGTGAGCGTGGCCGCACTGGACCCGGACGGGCCGTTCGGCGGCACGACGACCATCGATCTCCAACGGCTCGATCCGGCCGAGAGCATGCGTGCGGCGTTCGAGATCAGCCCGGGTCTCGACCCGGCGGCGGCCCGGCTCGTCGCAGCCGGTGCCGTCGGCCACCTGCTCACGCTCGAGCAGGTGATCGGCACGCTCGGCGAGCGCCAGCGCATCGGGCGGGCTTCGCTGCCGCACCCGCTGCGCTCCACCGAGGCGATGGATGCGTTCGCGTCGGCAAAGCTGCACGGGCTGTCCGAGGAGGCGCTGACGATTCTCCGCACCCTCGCCGTCGCTCCGCGCTCGTCGTTCCTGCCCCTGCTCGCCGGCTATGCGACCATGGGGGAGGAACTCGCCGAGCTCGAGGCCCGCGACCTCGTCAGTCGGGTCGGATCCCACCTGCGGATCCGTGACCCGCGCATCCGCTCGAGCATCCACGGGGCGATGTCCGCCGGAGAACGCGCGGCCCTCCACGTGCAGATGATGCGCGCTTGCGAAGATGCCGACCCCGCACTCTCCCTCTGGCACAGCACCTTCGCCGGGCACCGCGAGGACGCGGCCCACAGGCTCATCGCGCACGCCTGCGCCCTCGTTGACGAGGGCACGCGTCGTGGATGGTCGAGGAGGAGGCGTTCGAGATCCTCGCGGTGTGCACCGGGAACATCTGCCGCTCGCCGCTGGCCGCGGCGATCCTGCAGTCGGGGTTCGACGACATCGCGCTGTGCCGGTTCGCCGTCCGCAGCGCCGGCACCCACGCCCGGGCCGGGGACCGGGCGACCCCCCCAGGTGATCGAGATCGCGCGCCGGCTCGGGGTGTCGCTCACCGAGTTCCGCGCGCGCCGGCTCAGTGCCGAGCAGATCCGCAGCGCGGACCTCATCCTCGCGATGGACCGGAGCCACCGGGCGGCAGTGGTGGAGATCGTGCCGCAGGCGCTGCACCGGTCCTTCACCCTGCGGGAGTTCGCGCGCATCCTGCCCCAGGTGCCGGCGGAACGGGGCGCGTCCGCCGATGCCCGGTGGCGGTCCTCCGTCGTGCTGGCCGGGCGACGTCGCAGCCGCGCCGCCGGCGATCCCGCCGCCGACGACATCGTCGACCCGTTCCTCCGCTCGGACGCCGTGCACCGGGAGATGACCGGGCAGCTCGTGCCCGCCACCGGTGCGCTGCTCCAGTGGGAGGTCAGCGCTGCGGCGGCCGAGCGCGACCCGCCGCCGGGAGGTGCGGATCCGGGGAACCGTCCGGGGAGGTGAGGCGCCGGGGGACGGGACCCGAGGAGCTCGGGTCGGCGGAGGAGACTCGGCCGTCGCGTCGACCGGGGCCCGCATGCGGAGCGGTGCGTGGCCGGGGACGCCCGCCGGGCCCGTGTCCGTGGCTCGCGCGACGATGGACTCCACACGCTCGTGAGGAGGACATCATGACCCGGCTGGCAGATACACGCACGGATCCCTGCACCGCACCCGCAGCACCTGACGCCCTGCGCAGGCTCGTCGACGCCACCATCGCCCGGCTCGCGGCCTGCACCTGGAACCAGTACGTGCTCATCGAATACGGCGAAGCCGAGGTGCTCGGCCTGCAGCGGCCGGAGCGTGCACCGGACGGCACGTTCGGCACCGTCCCGCGGCGCCGGCTCGCCCGGGACCTGCGGCGCTCGGCCGACGTCGAGCAGCCGTGGGCGGCACCGAGCTTCGGGGACCGGACCGTGCTGGCGGACAATCCGGAGGTGCACCGGCTGTGGGCGCTGCCGGAGGACGCGGCCTGGCCGTACGCGCAGATCGCGGCGAACCCGCGCGGCTACTGGATGGAGATCGTGAGCGAGGAGTACCTGCCGAGCGAGGTCTGGGAGGAGCGGCCGGAGGTGCTCGCGGTGCGCGAGTGGACCCCGCCGATGGAGACCTCGGCGATCGCGACGAGCTCCCCGAACTGGCACCGGGCCGCCGTCGCGGATCCGCGCGAGGCGGTCACCGAGTCCGTGCTCGGGCTGCTCCGCTCCCGGGGCCTGAGCGATCCCGGGCTCCTGCGGGTGGGCACCTTCGTGCTCGACGCGGATCCGCGCGGCGGGGAGCCCGTCGACGGGACCGGGGCGGAGGTGGTGTCGCTGTGCACCCGCGGGCACGGGGTGCGCTCCGCCGCGTGAGGCCGGGTGCGGCCGACTGCCGGCCGATCGCAGCGAGCGGGACCCCTGCGGCGTCCAGCGCGCGGCTGCGCGCCGGCGGCCGGCCCGGGGCTGTGGTCAGGCGCGCACGGCCTCGATCGAGCGGACGAGCCGCTCCACGCCCTCGGCCATCTGGTCCGTCGGGGTGCGTGAGAACGACATCCGCAGGTTCGAGCTCGTGGTCCGGTCGGCGAAGAACGGTGCGCCCGGGACGAACGCGAGCCCGTTCTCCACCGCGACCTCCGCGAGCCGGCGGGTGTCCACACCGGGGATGTCGAGCCAGGTGAAGAAGCCGCCCTCGGGCACCGTCCACGTCGCCGTGTCCCTCAGGCCCGCGTCGAAGGCGCTCATCAGGGCGCCGGCGCGCGTCGCGTAGGCCTCGCGCAGGCGGGGAAGCGCCTGGGTGTAGTGGCCCTCGCGCAGGAGTGATTCGAGGATGCACTGGCCGAGCGCCCCGGCGCACTGGTCGGTGTTCGTCTTCGCCTGGGCCATCGCGTCGATGACGGTCGCCGGGCCGCACGCCCAGCCCATCCGGGTGCCCGGGGTGAAGGTCTTGGAGAAGGTGCCGATCTGCACGGTGACGTCGGGGCCGATCTCGTAGATCGAGCGGAGGTACGAGCCGTCGTAAGCGAGATCGCGGTAGGCGACGTCCTCGAGGATGAGGAGCCCGTGCTGGCGGCAGATCTCGACGAGCCGCTCACGGCGGTCCTCGGACAGGCGCAGGCCGGAGGGGTTCTGGAAGTCGGGGATGACGTAGACGAACTTCGGCCGCGAGGCGCCCATCCGCGCGTCCTCGAGCACGTCGAGCACCGAATCGGGGACGAGCCCGTGCTCGTCGTTGCGCATCGACAGGCAGCGGCCCTCGTGCGTGCGGAACACGCTGAACGCGCCGAGGTACGACGGGGCCTCGACGAGCACCGCGTCGCCGACGTTGAGCATCGCCTTCGAGATCAGCGTCATCGCGTCGACGCCGCCGGAGGTGACGATGAGCTCGTCCTCGGCCGGTGTCACCGCCTGCGTGCGTGCGACGTCCTGGCGCAGTGCCTCCCGCAGGCCCGGCAGGCCGGTGTTCGAGGCGTACTGGAGCGCCACCTCGGGGCGGGTCTCGATGACCTTCGACGCGGTCTCCGCGAGCAGCCGGGTGTCGAACAGCGCCGGGTCGGGGAAGCCTCCGGAGAAGTCGACGAGGTCGCCGCCGGACGCGGCGAGGGCGAGCACGGCGGAGAGTTCGCTGGGCCCGGCCTGGGCGCGTTCGGCGAGCCGGGGGAACCACACATCGGAAGCAGCAGACATGGTGACATCGTAGCCCGGACACCCGGCCGCGGTGCGGCTCGTCCGCACGTGCTCTGCGCGGTGCCGCACACTCCGCTGGGCGCCGCTCGATGCGATGCGGCTCAGCGCTGCATGTATCCCCGGAGGAACCGCGTGATCCGGTCGAACGCGGACCTCTGCGCCGGGCGATCGGACAGGAAGACGTCGTGGAGCGCCCCGGGGACGCGCTCGATCATCACGGTCCGGCCGAGCGAGGGCGCACGGCGGGCGATCACGTCGACGTCGAGCACGATGTCCGCGGCGTTCATCGCCGAGCTGTAGGACCGCTCGCGCAGCGACTGCGTCGACATGAGGACGAGGATCGGCACGGAGATCGTCAAGCCCTTCTCCACCGCCTCGTGCCCGGCGAACACCGCACGCAGCCAGGCGGGGTACACCGGGAAGCTCTCCGGCGGCTTGAGCGCGAGGTCATAGGGCAGCCGCCCGCGGGAGAACAGGACCGAGCGCGCGTAGTTGTGCGGGAAGCGGACCTTGAACGGCGCCTGCTCCGCACGGCGCGAGCGCCAGGTGAGCCACGGGGTGATGAGCTTCCGGGTGGAGGAGTCGAGCTGGAACTCGAGCCAGGGCGAGTTGAGGACGAGCGCTGCGACGCGCCCGGGGTTCCGGCCCGCCCACAGCGCGGCGACGAGGCCGCCGGTCGAATGGCCGCACAGGATCAGGCGCTCCTTCGGATGCTCGCTCGCGATGATCGCCAGCGCCGCCTCGAGCTCGGCGTCGTAGTCGGCGAGATCGGCGATGTAGCCGGGCCGCACCTCGGGGTCCTCGAGGTCGAGGCTGCGGCCGTAGGCCCGCAGGTCGACGGCGTAGAACGCCGCGCCCTGCTCCGCCCAGTACCTCGCGACGTGGTCGTGGAAGAAGTAGTCCGACCAGCCGTGGAGGTAGAGCACCGTGCGTCCGGCGGCCGGACCGTCCGCGGCCCGCTCCCCGCGGAAGGCGATGAGCGTGGCGCGCTCGCCGCCGGGCAGGGGCAGCGTCGCACACTCGAAGTCCTCACCGAGGCGGTCGGGCTCCCACGCGGGGTCGGCGCTCGGCCCGGTGGATTCCATGACGCCAGTATCGCAGAGCACCGCCGGCCTCCTTACCGGCCCGCTGCCGCGCGGAGTCACTATGATCGAGCCATGACTGAGAAGTTCGCCGTCCGCTCCGCGCTGTCCACCACTCCCGCCTACATCCCGGGCAAGCCGCCCCAGGCCGTCGAGGGCATCGAGTCGTACAAGCTCTCCTCCAACGAGAACCACCTCCCGCCGCTGCCCGGCCTCACCGACGTCATCGCCGCCGCCGCCACCACTCCGGCGCTCTACGCCGACCCCGCGGTCAGCGCGCTCACCGCCGAGCTCTCCGCCCACCTCGACCGCCCGGCCGAGATGATCCTGTTCTCCGCCGGCGCCTCGGAGATGATCAGTGCGCTCGCCAGCATCACCCTCGAGGCCGGCACCGAGGTCGTCTACCCCTGGCCGTCCTTCGAGATGTACCCGCAGATCGCCTCGCTGCGCGGGGCGACGCACCGGCGGATCGGACTCACCGAGGACTTCCGCCACGACCTCGATGCGATGGCCGATGCGATCACCGACAGCACCCGCCTCGTTTTCCTGTGCTCGCCGAACAACCCCACAGGCTCCGCGATCCGCACCGACGAGTTCGAACAGTTCATGGCGCGCGTCCCGCAGCACGTCATCGTCGTCCTCGACGAGGCGTACCGCGAGTTCTGCACCGACCCCGAGGCCGTCGACGGGCTCACCGCACTGGATGCCCATCCCAACCTCGTGCTCGTGCGCACTTTCTCGAAGGCCCACGGGCTGGCCGGCCTGCGGATCGGGTACGCGGTCGCGGACCCGGAGATCATCCTCGAGCTCCGCAAGGCCGTGCTCCCGTTCGCCGTCACCGCCGTCGCCCAGGCCGCCGCCCGCGAATCGCTGTCCCGTGTCTCCGAGGTCGAGGTGCGGGCCAAGGAGATCGCCGCCACTCGCGACGAGCTCATCGCCGGCCTGCGCGAGCAGGGCTGGGACGTGCCGGACTCCCACGGCAACTACGTGTGGCTGCCGCTCGACGCGAAGTCCGCGGACTTCGAACAGGCCTGCCTGGCCGCCGGGATCGCGGTGCGCAACCTGCAGGACGGGGTGCGGATCAGCATCGGACCCGACGCCTCGATGCGCCGGGTGCTCGACATCGCCGCGGAGTTCCGCGCCCGCTACCACTGAGGGCCCCGGCGCGCGACCGGCCCAGCGGGGCGCGCCCGGGCAGGTCTACACTGTCCGGGTGATGACTGCTGAGCTCCTCGATCCCACCGCACACGTCGACCTCGACCCGCTCGCCGCGGCGCTCTCGCCCGGCGCGCTCGTCACCGAACCGGACGTCGTCGCCGCCCATTCGAAGGACTGGGCGCTGTTCTGCGAGGTCGGCGCCGCCCGCGCCCTCGTCCGCGCGACCACCGTCGAGGACGTGCAGGCCACCCTCCGCTTCGCCAGCGAGCACCGCATCCCGGTGGTGCCGCAGGGCACCCGCACCGGTCTGTCCGGCGCCGCCAACGCCACCGACGGCGCGCTCCTGCTGAGCGTGTCGAAGATGGACCGCGTGCTCGAGGTGAACACCGTCGAGATGACGTGCACGGTGGAGCCCGGGATCGTCAACCAGGACCTCAAGCGCCACCTCGCCGACTTCGACCTCGCCTATCCGCCGGACCCCGGCTCGGTGGCGATCTCGAGCATCGGCGGCAACGTCGCGACGAACGCCGGCGGGCTGTGCTGCGTGAAGTACGGGGTCACCCGCGATTACGTCCGCAGCCTCACCGTGGTCCTCGCCGATGGCCGCGTCACCACCGTCGGCCGGCCCACCGCCAAGGGTGTGGCCGGGTTCGAGCTCGCCGGCCTGTTCATCGGCTCGGAGGGCAGCCTCGGCGTCATCGTCGGGATCACCCTCGACCTCATCCCGCGCATCCCCGACCCTCTCACCGCGGTGGGCCTGTTCCCCGACGTGGTGAGCGCCTCGGGTGCGGTGTGCGACTTCATGGCCACCGGTGCGCGGCCCTCGCTGCTCGAGTTCCTCGACGGCCGGACGCTCGAGATCCTCAACGCCTACGGCGACTTCGGGCTGCCGGAGGGTGCCGGTGCGATGCTCCTCGTGCAGTCGAACGGCGACGGCAGCCAGGAGGCCGCGGTGCGCGAGCTCGAGCGCTTCACCGAGGTCGCGAACGCCTGCGGTGCGAGCGAGGTCATGTTCTCCGACGACCCCGCGGACTCCGAGCTGCTCGTCGCCGCTCGCCGCGCGGTCGCCCCGGCGATGGAGAAGTACGCGAGCACCCACGGCGGCGGCGAGCTCGTCGACGACGTGTGCGTGCCGCGCGGCCGGCTGCGCGAGTTCTTCGCCCGGCTCGTCGAGATCGAGGCCGAGCACCCGGAGATCACCATCTGCACCTGCGGCCACGCCGGCGACGGCAACATGCACCCCAGCATCTTCTTCGACGCCGGTGACCCCGAGTCGACCCGGATCGCGCAGGAGGCGTTCGGCGAGATCATGGCCGCCGGCCTCGAGCTCGGCGGCACGATCACCGGCGAGCACGGAGTGGGCTACCTCAAGCGCGACTGGCTCGCCCGCGAGCTCGACCCGGTGTCCAAGGAGATCCACCTGGGCATCAAGCGCGCGCTCGACCCGCTCGGCATCCTCAACCCCGGCAAGATGCTCGCCTCCCTCTGAGCAGGCGGCAGGGCGGAGCCGGTCCCGGACTGGTTCCGGTTCCGGGGTGCGACCCAGTGCGGCCTGCCGGTTCCGGGTGCAGCACAGTGCGGTCTGCCGGTTCAGGGTGCGATCCAGTGCGGTTTGCTGCATTCCGGGTGCAGCACAGTGCGTTTTCGAACGCGAAACCGCACTCAGGTGACCCCGGAGCCCGCGAACCGGGATAGAACGGCCGGGGAGCGGCGCTCGGGGTTCCGGGTGCTCGGGGGTTCCGGGTGTTCCGGGGCGCGGATGCGGTCGGCCACTAGACTGGTCCGGTGACTTCCAGCCAGCCCGCTCCCGAGCACAGCTCGGCCGTGACCGTCCCCGCGCACACCTCTGCTCCCGCATCGCCCGTCGGCACCTCGACACCTGCCGGCCCTGCGCCTGCCTCACAACCGGCGGATGCCACCTCGGCACCTGCCGGCTCTGCGCCTGCCTCACATCCGGCGGACGGCACCTCGGCACCCACCGGCCCCGCAGCCGCCTCGCAACGGGCCGGCGCCGCCTCGGCACCCGGCGCCGCCCCGACGGGCGACACCGGCGTGAATGACCGTTCCCGGTTCGGGTTCGCGGTCGAGGCGCGGATGGAGTCGGGCGGGCGCGCCGGGGTGATCCGGACCCCGCACGGTGACATCCCCACTCCGGCGTTCGTCCCGGTGGGCACCAAGGCCACTGTCAAGGCCGTCAAGCCTGACGACGTCGCCGCGCTCGGCGCTCGCGCGGTGCTCGCCAACGCCTACCACCTCTACCTGCAGCCGGGCCCGGACCTCATCGACGAGGCGGGCGGGCTCGGCGCGTTCATGGGCTGGCCCGGTCCCACCTTCACCGACTCCGGCGGCTTCCAGGTGATGAGCCTGGGCTCGGGGTTCAAGAAGGTCCTGTCCGAGGAGTTCTCCGGCGCCCGCAGCGACCAGGCCGTGGCGGCGGGCAAGGAGCGGATGGCGAACGTCGACGACGACGGGGTGACCTTCAAGTCCCACCTCGACGGCAGCCGTCACCGGTTCACCGCCGAGGTGTCCATGCAGGTCCAGCACCAGCTGGGAGCGGACATCATCTTCGCCTTCGACGAGCTCACCACGCTCGTCAACACCCGCGGCTACCAGGAGGAGGCGCTCGAGCGCACCCGGCTGTGGGCGCAGCGCTGCATCGTCGAGCACGAGCGCCTCACCGCCGCCCGCTCCCACCGCCCCTACCAGGCGCTGTTCGGCGTGATCCAGGGCGCGCAGTACGAGGACCTGCGCCGCAAGGCCGCCCGGGACCTCGGCGCGATGGACTTCGACGGCTTCGGGATCGGCGGGGCGCTCGAGAAGGACCGGCTCGGCACGATCGTCGGCTGGGTCTCCGAGGAGCTGCCGGAGGCCAAGCCCCGACACCTGCTGGGGATCTCCGAGCCCGACGACCTGTTCACCGCGATCGCCGCCGGCGCGGACACCTTCGACTGC
Source organism: Brevibacterium sp. R8603A2 (assembly GCF_023072605.1). Classification (NCBI taxonomy): domain Bacteria; kingdom Bacillati; phylum Actinomycetota; class Actinomycetes; order Micrococcales; family Brevibacteriaceae; genus Brevibacterium; species Brevibacterium sp. R8603A2. Next base: position 80,091 of record NZ_JALLGN010000006.1, on the reverse strand, counting down.
GTCTCGCCCTCCCGCGTGGCGCGCAATGCCGCGGTGTACTCGCGCGACGGTCGCTACAACCTCACCGGGGCGAAGTACCGCCGCGACTTCTCACCCCTCGACCCGGAGTGCACGTGCAGCACGTGCGCGACCTTCTCCCGCGCCTACCTGCGCCACCTCTACAAGGCCAAGGAGATGCTGTTCTCCACGCTCGTGACGATCCACAACGAGCACTTCATCGTCGATCTCGTCGCGCGGATCCGGCAGGCGATCATCGACGGCCGCTTCCACGAGCTCGAGGCTGAGGTGCTCGGCCGCTACTACGCGAACCGCCGCTGATCCCACGGTCCCCGAGGGCCGATCCGGTGGGCTCCCGAGGCGTCCCTCGACGACACCGGACCGCCGACCCCGCGGTGAGCGGTGATCGACGGTCCGGATGTGCCGGGTGCGACCCGTGCGTGCTGCGCGCGAGGCGCCGCGGGTCGTGCCGCGGGTCGATCAGACTCGGGCGGCGGTCTCCTGGCGGAGCCGGTCGGTCTCGATCGAGTAGGTCTCCTCGCGCTTCTTGATCATGCCGATGACCTGGTACGTCACCGGCATGAGGAGCACCTCGACGGCGACCTTGTAGACGAAGCCGAACAGCACGTAGTTGAGGAACTCGGTGCCCGGGATGACGCCGAGGAACGCGACCGTGCAGAAGATCACGGTGTCTGCGGCCTCGCCCACGCCGGTCGAGGTCAGCAGCCGCACCCACAGGTGCTTCTCGCCCATCCGGCGCTTGATCCGGACGAGGACGAAGGAGTTGAGGAGCTGGCCGACGACGTAGCCGGCGAGCGAGGCGAGCACGATCCGCGGGTAGAATCCGATGACGGCCTGGAAGGCCTCCTGGTGCTCGTAGCCGGGCCCGGCCGGGGAGATCTGGACGAGGTAGAACACCGCAGAGGCGAGGATCTGCATCGCGAAGCCGGTGATCACGGCCTTGCGCGCGGCGCGGAAGCCGTACACCTCGCTGAGCACGTCGCCGAGGATGTAGGCGACCGGGAAGAGGAAGGCGCCGCCGTCGGCGACGATCGGGCCGAACCCGATGATCTTGGTGGCGGCGATGTTGGAGATGAGGAGCACGCAGCAGAACACTGCGAGGATGACGGCGTAGTAGGCGCCGCGGGTCGAGGCGAAGGCCGCGAGGTGGGCGCGGTGCGCCGGGGGATGTGCCTCGGGGGATCGGGAGGTGTCGGTCCGGGGGGTTGTCGCCGGGTCGCTGGGGCGGCCCGGCTGCCCAGATGCGGGGCGGTCGGCTGCGGACGGGTCAGTCGGGTGCAACGGAGATCTCTCTTCCTTCGGTGACGGTGAGCAGTTCGTCGAACGTCAGCGGGACCATGGTGTCCGGGGTCCCGCCGGCGGCCCAGATTACCGGATGGCCGCGCAGCGCCGTGTCGACGTAGGTGGTGAGCGGAGCCGGGTGTCCGCACGGAGCGACCCCGCCGATGATCTGGCCGGTCGCCGCCCGGACCATCTCCGGCTTCGCCCGTCCGATGCGCGTGTACCCGAGCGCCCGGGCGGTGTGGTCGGTGTCGACGCGGTGCGCGCCGGAGGTCATGATGAGGATCGGTTCGTCGTCGGCCGAGAACACGAGGCTGTTCGCGATCGCGCCGAGCTCGACGCCGAGGTGGTCGGCGGCCTCCTGCGCGGTGTGGGCGCCGGTGTCGAGGTCGCGGACCTCGGAATCGATGCCGCGGGCGCGCAGGTCGCGGATCACGGCTTCGGTGCGGGCGTGCATGTCAGTCTCCTCGGGGGGCGGGGGCGGCGTGGTGGGCATCCTCGTCATCCGGCGACCCGGCGCCGCTCGTGTCGACCTCGGGGACGGCGCCGGCCTCCGCGGCCGAGGTGGTGCTCTCCGCGGCGGGGTCCCCGCCGGTGCCGCTCCCGCCGGGTTCTGCGGCGTCGAGCCCGCGCCGGCGCAGGAGCGCGTCGATGGGCGGGACACCGCCGAAGAAGTCGATGATCGCAGTCATCGGGTGCACGGCGTTGCCCGGCGCCAGGATCTCCCTGCGGAATGCGGAGCCGGCCTCGAAGTCGAGGCCGCCGTGGGCCTCGAACCACTCCGCGGCGTGCGCGGCGATCACCTCCGACCACAGGTAGGAGTAGTAGCCGGCGGCGTAGCCGTTGCCGAAGATATGGGCGAAGTACGTGGTGCGGTACCGCGGCGGGACGAGCGAGTCGAGGCCGGTGGCGGCGAGCGCCTCGGCCTCGAAGGCGAGCACGTCGGTGACCTGGTCGCCCGGGTCGAGCGAGTGCCAGCCGAGGTCGAGCAGCGCGGCGGCGAGGTATTCGACGGTCCGGAACCCCTGGCCGAGCGTGCGGGCGCGGCGCAGCCGCTCGGCCTCCGCGGCCGGCAGGGGTTCGCCGGTGTGCACGTGGACGGCGTAGTTGGGCAGCACCTGCTGGTGGAATGCCCACATCTCGTTGAGCTGGGAGGGGAACTCGACGTAGTCGCGCGGCACCGCGGTGCCCGACAGCGACGGGTAGGTCGAGTTGGAGAACAGACCGTGGAGCACGTGGCCGAACTCGTGGAACAGCGTGATCGTCTCGTCCGGGCTCAGCAGCTGCGGGGCTCCGGGAGCGGCGGGAGTGAGGTTGAGGCTGAGCGTGACGATCGGCTTCTCACCGGTCAGCCGGCCCTGGCTGACGAGCTGGTCCATCCAGGCCCCGCCGCCCTTGCCGGGGCGGGCGCAGGCGTCGAGGCACACGAGGCCGATCACCCGGCCGTCCTCGAAGGCCTCGAACACGCGCACGTCGGGGTGCCAGGCGGGCATGTCGCGCCGCTCGGAGAACTCCACCCCGTAGAGGTTGTGCGCGGCGTAGAACACCCCGTCGAACAGCACCCGGTCGAGCTCGAAGTACTCGGCGATGCGGGCGGGGTCGAGGCCGGACTCCTCGGCGACGAGCCGCTGCACCCAGTGGGAGATGTCGGCGGCCTCGAGCCGGTCGGGGGACCAGCGCTCGCGGACGGTGGCGAGCTCCTCGGCGAGCCGGGCGAGGGCGGGATCGACGAGCGCGGCGAGCAGACCTCCGGCGGCGTCGGGGCTGTTCGCCGTCTGCGCGTCGATCGCGTACCCGGCGTACGAGCGGTAGCCGAGCAGCCCGGCAAGCGCCGCGCGCAGGGTGGTGATGTCGGAGACGATCTCCCGCAGGTCCCCGGGGCCGCGCTGCGAGCCGCGCGAGAGCGAGGCGGCGAACAGCTCCGACCGGGTGCGCGGGTCGGTGAGCTGGGCGAGCGCGGGCTGCTGGCTCGTGTTCGCCAGCGGCAGCACCCAGCCCTCGACCCCGCGCTCGGCGGCCTCCCGGGCGGCGGCACCGCGGGCGGTCTCCCCGAGCCCGGCGAGCGCCTCGGGGTCGGTGAGGTGGAGCGCGCGGTCGTGGGACTCCTGGCGCAGGATGCGGGTGAACTCGCTGCTCAGCGCCTCGATCTCCGCGATGATCTCCCCGGCGTGCGAGCGCGACTCGAGGTCGAGCCGGGCGCCGGCGCGGACCGCATCGAGGAGCTGCAGCTCGTGGCGGCGGCGGTCGACCGGGTTGAGCTCGGAGGTTGGCACGTGCTCGAGGCGGGAGAAGAGCTCCCCGTCGAGCAGCGCGTGGAGGCGGGCCTGGAGGAGCACCTGGGTCACCTCGGCCACCGGTTCCGCCCACTCCTCGGTGAGGAGGTTCGCCTCGATGACCCGGACGAGCGCCTGGAGCCGGAACAGCGGGTGGCCGGCCTCGCCCAGCTGCAGGGTGGTGTTCGCGAAGGTCGGGTCCGTCGACGCGGAGCGGATGCGGGCGATGCGCGTCTCCTGGTGCTCGATCGCCCGGCGCGCGGCGTCGTGGAGGTGCTCGGGGGTGAATGCGGAGAAGTCGGGGAGTGCGAGGTCGGGTGGTGCGGAGACGAAGTCCCAGACGGGGTTGGACGCCGGTCGCTGTTCGGTCTGCACTGCGGACTCCTCGGGTCGACGGTTCCTACGGGCGCGTAGTGTGGTGCTCCATGAGCGGATTCGAGGGGTACCGGCACGGTGACCCGATGACGCGGCGGATCGAGGTCGGCCTCCTCATGGCCGGTCTCGCCACGTTCACCCTGCTCTACAGCACTCAGGCCATCCTGCCGTATTTCACGCGCGAGTACAGCATCAGCCCGGCCGTCGCGGCGCTCTCCGTGTCCTTCGCCACCGCGGGCCTGGGCATCGGTCTCATCCTCGCGGTGCCGATCTCCGAGCGGATCGGGCGGGTGCGGCTCATCCGCTGGTCGCTCGCGCTCGCCTCCGTGCTCGGGGTGGTCGTCGCCCTCGTCGACGACTGGAACCTCTTCCTCCTCGCCCGGTTCGTCATGGGGTTCGCACTCGCCGGGCTGCCGGCCACCGCCGCGGTGTACCTCAAGGAGGAGATCCACCGCTCGTACGCGACGAGCGCGACGGGCATCTACATCTTCGGCACCACGCTCGGCGGGCTCGCCGGGCGGATCGTGTCGACGGGGATCATCGACGTCCTCGATCGGTTCGGCATCGCGGAGCGGATGCCGCTGTCGCCCTCGCACATGGCGCTGCTCGGCACCGCGCTGCTGTCGATCGGCTGTGCGGTGGCGTGCTGGTTCCTGCTCCCGGAGTCGCGCGGCTTCTCCCCGCACCGCGATGCGCCGGCCGCGCTCGTGCGGAAGTTCGGCCGGGCGTTCCGCGATCCGGTGCTGCTCGGCCTCTACCTGACCGGCGGGCTGGGGATGGGGACCTTCGTCGGGGCGTTCAACGTGCTCGGCTTCCGGCTCGAGGCCGCGCCCTATCTGCTCGGCATCGGGGCGATCGGCCTCCTCTACCTCATCTACCCGGTCGCCGGCTATGCGAGCGTGCTCGCCGGGCGGGCGGCCGACCGGTACTCCCTGCGCTCCGTGCTGCCGCTCGGGTCGCTCATGGCGCTGGCCGGGATCGGGATCATGGCCGCCCGTCCGCTCGTCCTCGTGGTGCTCGGGATGGCGATCCTCGCGATGGGCTTCTTCGTCATGCACTCGCTCGCCTCCGCATGGGTGGCCTCCCGCTCGACCGCGACGGTCGGGGTGCCCGCGCAGGCGGCGTCGATGTACATGCTCTTCTACTACACGGGGTCCTCGATCAACGGGAACCTCGCCCCGGTCGCCTGGGAGGCGCAGGGCTGGTGGGGCGTCACCGTGCTCACCGGCGCGATGATGACCACCGCGTTCGTCATCGCCCTGCTCCTGCGCCGCTCCCGCCCCGCGCTCACCTGAGGCCCCATCCACCATGCAATTTTCGGCGGTTCCTGTGAACGGTTCCGCCGATCTCTGCAAGGTCAGCGCCTTCCGGGGCGCCTCGTACCGGGGATCCGTCGAATCGCGCCGGCGGCTTCGCGCCCCCCTTGCGATCGCACCGAATGGGCGTCTGCGGCGTGGAGTTCACCGGGCGGACGCACGGTTCTGGTACAACGGCTCGTGTGACGACTCAGCCCCCTCCGCCCCCGGACTCCACCCCGGACCGCCCGCCGGCCCGCACCAGTGCGGCCTCCCCACACCCCGGTGCCGCGCTGTCGCGCACCCTCGGACTCGGCGATGCGGTGATCATCGGGCTCGGGTCGATGATCGGCGCCGGCATCTTCGCCGCGCTCGCCCCCGCCACCGCCGAGGCAGGCAGCTGGGTGTTCCTCGCCCTCGCCCTCGCCGCGCTCGTCGCCTACTGCAACGCCACCTCCTCGGCCCAGCTCGCCGCCCAGTACCCGACCTCCGGGGGCACCTACGCCTACGCCCGGGCGCAGCTGAACCCCTCCCTGGGACTCGTCGCCGGGTGGGGATTCGTCATCGGCAAGACGGCCTCGACCGCGGCGATGGCGCTGACTTTCGCGGCCTATGCCGCGGGGGAGGCGTGGCAGAAGCCGCTCGCGGTCCTCGCCCTCCTTGCGATCACCACGGTCAACACCCTGGGGATCTCGAAGACGGCGCGGATGACCCGCTGGATCGTTCTCAGCGTGCTCGCGATCCTGGGCGTGCTGCTCGCCGTGATCGCCGCCGGGGACGAGTTCTCCTTCGGCGTCATCTCCTCGGCGGCCTCCCGCATCGATGCGTCCGGGAACCTCGTCGTGCCGGCCGGCTTCGACCTGTTCGGCGTGCTCCAGGCCGCCGGCATCCTGTTCTTCGCGTTCGCCGGCTACGCCCGCATCGCCACTCTGGGCGAGGAGGTGCGCGAACCGCGGCGCACCATCCCGCGCGCCATCGTCACCGCGCTCGCCATCACCGCGGCCCTCTACGCCGTCATCGCCGTCGCGGTCATGGGCGTGCTCGGCCCCGCCCAGCTCGCCCAGAGCGCCGTGCCCCTCGCCGAGGCGGTCGGCCGCTCCACCTGGGCGCAGGCACTGGTGCGGGTGGGGGCCGCGCTCGCCTGCCTGGGCGCGCTGCTCGGGCTCGCCGCAGGACTCGGACGCACGATCTTCGCGATGGCGCGCGACTCCCGGCACTTCGGGTTCCTCGCGCACGTCGGCGAACGGTTCCGAACCCCGGCGCGGGCGGAGTTCCTCGTGTGCGCGGCAGCGGTCGTGCTCGTGCTCCTCGGCGACATCCGGCAGGCGATCGGGTTCTCGTCCTTCGGGGTGCTCGTCTACTACGCGATCACGAACATCACCGCGTTCACCCAGACCGGTGCGCAGCGCCTCTATCCGCGCGTCCTCCAGGTGCTCGGGCTCGTCCTGTGCCTGCTGCTCGCCTTCACGGTGTCCGGGCAGGCGGTGCTCGTCGGGGCGGTGCTGTTCGTCGTCATCGCCGCGGTCGTGCTCGTCCTGCGCCGGCGATCCCCCTGACCGGGAGTGCAGTTTCCGGAGGTTCCTGAGAGCGGATCCGCCGGACTCCGCGATCTCAGCCGCCTCTGGACCGGTCCGGGGCGCGGGCCTACAGTGGGGTCATGAGCGACGACGACGTCCGGTACCCTCCCGCCGAGCTGGCCGAACTGCCCGACGACATCCGCGCGATGATCGAGGAGCAGGCCGAGCGCGCCGGGTTCATCCCCAACGTGTTCCTCGCGATGGCCCGCCGGCCGGCGGAGTTCCGCGCCTTCTTCGCCTACCACGAGGCGCTCATGGACAAGGACACCGGCGGGCTCTCCAAGGCCGACCGGGAGATGATCGTCACCGCCACCTCGGCGGCGAACGACTGCCTCTACTGCGTGGTCGCCCACGGGGCGCTGCTGCGGATCTACGCCAAGGACTTCCACATCGCGGACAAGGTCGCCGTCAACCACCGCGCGGCCGGTCTCCCGGAGCGCCAGCGGGTCATGCTCGATTTCGCCCTCAAGGTCTGCACGGCCCCCGGCACGGTCGAGGACGCCGATTTCGACGTGCTCCACGCCCAGGGCTTCGACGACGAGGACATCTGGGACATCACCGCGATCACCGGCTTCTACGGCCTCTCGAACCGCCTGGCGACGGTCACCGGGATGCGCCCGAACCCCGAGTTCTACCTCCTCGGCCGCATGCCCCGCAGCTGAGGACGATACCGGGCGGACCGCCCGCCCGGAGGAGGAGCGTGACGACATGAGCACCGCAGCCGCAGTCCTGGAATCCACCCCGGCGATCGCCGGGGAGGCCGCCTCCCGCGTGGGCCTGACGCAGGCGACGATCGACCTGCTCCAGGACCTCATCGCCCAGTACGGCGAGCTCATGTTCCACCAGTCCGGCGGCTGCTGCGACGGCTCGGCGCCGATGTGCTTCCCCGCCGGGGAGTTCCTCACCTCGGACGCCGACGTGCTGCTCGGCACCTTCGAGGTCCCGCTGGCGGACGGCGGGACGAGCCCGCTCGAGTTCTGGATGTCCGTGGAGCAGTTCGAGTACTGGAAGCACACGAAGCTCACCATCGACGTGGTGCCCGGCCGCGGCTCCGGCTTCAGCGTGGAGTCACCCACCGGCAAGCGCTTCCTCATCCGCTCCGCGCTCATGGAGTGACGGCACCCATGGCGTGACGTCACCCATGGCGTGACGTCACCCATGGCGTGACGTCACCCAGCGGACGTGGCCGCCGAGGCGCCCGCCCCGTCCGTCGCCGGGCCCGAGGTGCGGGCCCGGACGCCGTCGAGGCGCCCCGCCTCAGCCGGCCAGCGCGCTCAGTCGGCCAGAGCGCTGAGCTCCTGCCATTCCTCCCAGGTGTAGACCCAGTCGGCGACCTCGCCGGAATCCACCGTGAGATCGACGGAGGAGCCGGTGACCTCCACCGGGTCGCCGTACATCGCGGAGTCGTAGTACTCGCTCGCGCGCTCGGTGGAGAGGTTGATGCAGCCGTGGGAGACGTTCGCCGAGCCCTGCGAGCCCACCGACCACGGGGCGGCGTGGATGAACTCGCCGTTGTTGTGGATGCGCACCGCGTGGGTGACCGGGGTCGAGTAGCCCCACTGCTCCGAGGTCATCGTGTAGGACTCGGCCTTCGACATGACGATGTGCATGCCGTTGTACGACGGCGAGCGCGGGGCGCCCAGGGAGGCCGGGAAGTCCATGACCTCCTCGCCGTTGCGGGTGACGGTCATCCGGTGGGTCTTCGCGTCGGCGACGGTGATCTGCTCGCGGCCGATCTCGAAGTCGAGCGTCATGTCCTTGCCGCCGTGCGCGGACTCGGAGAACGGCACGTCCTCGAGCGGCAGGTCGACGGCGACCTGCGAGTGCGCGGGCCAGAACTCGGCGGGCCGGTAGTGGATGCGGGAGTGGCCGTCGATGTTCGGCAGCCAGGCCCAGCCACCGTCGACCTCGCGCGGCTCGCCGTCCTCGTCGGTGACCGCGACGCTCAGCCTCTGCTCGACGTCGTCGCGGAACTCCTCATCGACCGAGCCGCCGAAGTTGATGATGATCGGGGCGCCCACGCCCACGGTGTCGTCGTCGGCGATGACCGAGCGCGCCCGCACCGTGCTGCCGGCCGGTGCGCTCGTCTCGAAGGTGCCGGTGGTGGTGTGCTCGCTGCCGTCGGCCGCGGTGGTGACGGCCCGCCATTCGTACGAGGCGCCGCCGGCCAGTCCGGCGCGCGCCTGCCAGCCGGTGCCGTCCTCGCTCACCGTGCCCGGGTCGGCCGGCACTGCGGAGTGGTCGGCGTCGAGGAGCTCGACCGAGGCGAACTCACCGCCGGTGACGGCGAGGGCGAAGGTGTCGCCGGGGGCGAACTCGATATCGGCGGCATCCGTGCCTGCCGCGCCCGATGGAGCGGGCGGACCCGGTTCGGTCTGCTCGGGCGCGCTCGCCTCGGCTCCGCCGCCCCCCGATCCGGGCTCCGATCCCTCCTCCGAGGAGGGATCGTCCGCGGGTGTCTTCTGGTCCCCTGCATCCACCTCATCCGGGTCGACGACCTCGACGACGGGGGCGGCCGCGGTGGCCTCGGTCGCGCTGTCGGTCGGCCGGGTGCCGTCCGTGGACTGCGGGCCGGGCTGCTGGGCGGTGCATGCACTGAGCAGGACCACGGCGGTGGCGGCGACGAGTGCGTCGGATGGGCGACGGAGCACGGGAGCTCTCCTGAGGACGATGCGGGTGGGGTGGAGCCGGGTCCGACCGGGCGGCGGTGCCGGTCCGCGCGGGAGCGCAGGGGCGGCATCGCGCATGCGCGATGGTCGGGGGGCTCCGGATCAGAGTAGACGTCGGCGTGTTGCGGTCCTCCGGCGAGTGCGCCCGGATCCGAGCGAGATGTGTCGGCCCACCTGTCTGACCTGCGGGTTCGATCGGTGCAGGCGTTGCGGAATTGTGACAGTGGGAGCCGGGGTGCGAGCGCGACCCGCATCCCGGGCGCCCGCCCGCGCCTCGCCGGCGTCCCCGGGCCGAGGCCTGCGCGCGCCCGCCGCTCAGTCCCCGGCGGCGGGCCGGACGAGCCGGGTGGCGATGAGGCCGAACAGGAGCGAGAGGCCGACGGAGACGACGAGCACCCAGCCGAAGGCGTCCATCGGCGGGAGCAGCGCGAAGAGGACGGTGAACAGGCTCGACAGGGTCGCGACGCCGATCCCCATCCCGGCCTGCTGGGTGGTGGCGATGAGTCCGCCGGTGAGGCCGGCGACGCGGTTGGGCACGTGGTTCATCACCACGGAGATCAGCGGCCCGAACATCAGGCCCTGCCCGCCGCCGATGAGGATGCCGACGAGCTGGTACCAGAGGAGGAACGGCTGCGCGTCGGCGAACGCGAGGATCGCGAGGACCGCGAACCCGGTGGCCTGGAAGGCCGAGCCGACGAGCAGGATGCGCGGACCGAACGAGTCGAGGAGCCGGGTGGCGAAGGTCGAGGAGATGACGAAGGACGTCGCGAGCACGAGGAGTGACAGCCCCGACTTGAGCGGCGGCCAGCCGAGCCCCTGCTGCGTGAACACCGCGAAGTTGTACATGAATGCCGAGAGCATGAGGAAGAACAGTGCGGCGAGCACCATCCCGATCTTCACCGCCGGCTCGGTGATGACGTGGAGGGGGAGGACGGAGGGCCGCTGGGACAGCTCCCGGTTGAGCAGGTGCCGGCGCAGCACGAAGAACCCGACGGCCGAGGCGGCGAGCAGTCCCAGCGTGAGCGCGAGCATCCCCGGGGTGGAGAACGGGTCGAGCGGATCGACAGCGGCGGCGTTCGTCAGACCGGTGATGAGGCAGAGGAGGGCGAAGGCGACGAGGGCGGAGCCGGGGAAGTCGAAGCCCTCGGGGTCGGGGGAGCGCGATTCGCGGAGGTACCCGGTGCCGGCCCAGGTGACGGCGGCGATGACGGCGATGGACAGGAAGGCCGCGCGCCAGCCGAACTCGACGGGGAACAGGCTGTTGATCGACCCGCCGATGATGTTGCCGCCCACGGTCCCGATCCCGGCGAAGATGCTGTAGCCGCTGATGGCGCGGGAGCGGGCGGCGCCGGTGAGCGTGGCCTGCACGGTGGACAGGATCTGCGGGGTGGTGAGCGCGGCGGCGCAGCCCTGGAGGAGGCGGCCGAGCACGAGGAGCTCGACGGACGGGGCGAACGCGGTGAGGACGGAGCAGACGAGGATCGCCGCGATCCCGATCCGGAACAGGCGCCGTCGGCCGAAGGTGTCGCCCAGGCGCCCGCAGATGATGAGACCGGCGGCGAAGGACACCGAATAGGCCCCGATGACCAGGGTCGTCCGTGATCCGGGGAGGTCGAGTGCGGCCTGCATCCCGGGAACGGAGATGTTCGCGACGGCGAACACGTACGTGGAGAGGAAAGTCGCCAGGTACAGCGGCCAGACCCGGGGTGAAAGCGCCGGTGCTTCCATGAATCGAACCCTAGCGTACGTTCGGGTCGGATTGAAACAGTCGGGGGTGACCGGTCGGTCTCGAACGTTCGGGCGGGTGCGCGCAGGCCGACGGGGCGCAGGCCGACGGGGGCAGTGGCGGGCGCGGGTGAATGTGAAGGACTCTCCGTGCACCCGCCAGAGCCTTCTTACCCTTGCTACCTTTCGGTCCTGGGGGGTTCGCAGGATGACGCCACACGGAGAGCCGCCACCCAGTGTAGTGCAGAGCCCGGGGGACGAGAAATCACCCGGGCTCTGCCGCCACCGTGCTGTCACCGCGCCCGAGGTGCGCCCGCCGGGATGCCCGCGGATCGCCTCGGGCGCGGTCGGCTGCCGATCAGCTCAGCGCTGCGGCGATCGCCCGGTTGAACGCATCGAGGTCACCGGGGTTGCGCGAGGTGATGAGGTTGCCGTCGACGACGACCTCGGAGTCCTCCCATTCGGCGCCGGCGTTGACGAGGTCGGTGCGGATGGAGATGTATGAGGTGAGCTTCCGTCCGCGCGCCAGGTCCGCCTGGGCGAGGATCCACGGGGCGTGGCAGATCGCGGCGACCGGCTTGCCCGCGGCGAAGAATGCCTTGACGAGGGCGACCGCATCCTCGTCGAGGCGCAGGGCGTCGGCGTTGAGCGTGCCGCCGGGGAGTACGAGCATGTCGTAGTCGTCCGCCGAGGCCTGGGCGACGGGCACGTCGACGTCGAAGGTGTCGGCGTGCTCCCAGTCGCCTTCCATCGCCTGCAGGGTGCCCTCCGAGGGCGAGACGATGACGGTGGTCGCGCCGGCGCCGTCGAGCGCGGCGCGCGGGCTGGTGAGCTCGACCTGCTCGACGCCGCGGGTGAGGAGGAACGCGACCTTCTTGTCGGACACTGCCATGGTGATGCTCCTTCGTCTGAGGTGCGCGCTCGTCGGGAGCGCGCTGCGTCCGGAGCGCGAGGCGTTCCGGAGCTGCGGACATGAGGGGAACGCGGCGGCGGGGGAGGTGTATTCCACGGTGGCCTCGGTCCGGCTGATTGGCCTATTCACGCCGCGTTCGGGTAACGTTCCCTGCGGAGGATTCGCCTAGCGGCCTATGGCGCACGCCTGGAACGCGTGTTGGGTTAACGCCCTCAGGGGTTCAAATCCCCTATCCTCCGCCGCCGAGGGGCCCTCTGATCAGTGATCAGGGGGCCTCTCGCTCATTCGCCGGCAGCGGCAGGATCTGGCGACCGCCCTTCCTGCACCGGTGCTGTGACGAGATCGGAACAGTGTTGTGACTGCTGCCGGGTGCGAGGCGGCGTTACGATGTTCCTGGTATTCCCTGAAAACCCGCCGCAGACCAGCGGTGGACCACCATCCAAGGAGGTCGTCTTGAGCGATCAGTACAATCCCCAGCAGGCGGACAACTCGTCCTACTCGGACAACTCGTCCTACTCGGACAACTCCGGCTACTCCAACCAGTAATCGCAGCCGGCCGGAGCGCCCGCAGCGGGTCAGCAGGATCCGGGTCAGACCCTCGGCATCGTCGCCCTCATCGCATCGTTGTCGACCTTCATCGGCTTCGCCATCATCGGTCCGATCGTCGGCATCATCTGCGGCAAGATGGCCCGCACCAAGTCGCGTGAGGCCGGCCTGCCGGACAATACCCTGGGCAAGTGGGGCTTCATCCTCGGCATCATCTTCCTGATCCTGGGGGTTCTCGCCATCATTCTCGCCATCGTCGCCGGCGTCATCGCAGCGGGTGCCGGGGCTTCCTCGTACTGATCCGCGCATTCCCGGCCGGGCACCGCGTCCCGGCCGCACGGCACTGCCGAACGGGCCGAGCGACCACCAGGTCGCCCGGCCCGTTCGGCATTCATCGCAGAATCCTCCATGCGCCCCACCGCAGGGAACCGTCGGCCGGGCGATCATGCCCCACCGGGGACCGCGCCCGTCGACTTCGTCGATCCACCGAACCCCGGGCCCGGACCGACTAGGCTGGATCCCGTGGCGCGAGCCGCGCCGCGCGCATGCGCACAGATGAAGGAGGTCAGCGATGAGCGAGGTCATCGTCATCGGTGCCGGCGCTGCCGGGCTGCGAGCCTCGGCGCTCCTCGCCGGGGCCGGGCACAGCGTGAGCGTGCTCGAGGCCGCGGACCGCGTGGGCGGCCGGATCGGCGGGCGCACCGTCGGCCCCTTCCGTCCCGACCACGGCTTCCAGCTCGTCAACCCCGCCTACCCGGCGCTCCGCGAGGCCATCGATGTCGACGCGCTCGACCTCACCGCCTTCCCCGCCGGGGTGTCGGTGCGCACCGCGAAGTCCCGCGTCGTCGTCGCCGACCCCTCCCGGGAGCCGCAGCTCGCCTTCCGCACCCTGCGCTCGGGCCTGCTCTCCCCGCGCGAGATCCCGCGGCTCACCGCCCTGCTCGGCCGGGCACCGACCATCGACATCCCGTTGGCCGACTGGCTCGACGAGCACCGGATCACCGGACCTCTGCGCAACGCGGTGATCGAACCCTTCACCTCCGGGCTCGTCGCCCAGGACGCGCGCACCGCGAGCGCCCAGTACCTGCTGTGGCAGCTGAGGCTCCTCGCCTCGACTACGCCCGTGCTCCCGGCCGGCGGCATGCAGGCACTCGCCCAGGCGCTGGCCGCCGCGGCGCTGCGGGTCGGTGCGCAGGTGGAGACCGGCGTCCGCACCACCGGGGTGCGGACGACCGGCACCGGGGTCCGCATCGAGACGGAATCGGAGGTGCGCGAGGCCGCGGCCGTCGTCGTCGCCGCCGGACTCACCACCGACCTCGGCCTGGCGCTGCCGCCGGTGCGGACCCGCGGGATGACCACGTGGTGGTTCGCCGCCGACGAGCCGCCGCAGAAGCAGCGGCTGCTCGGCATCGACGGCCGGCATCCGCGCGGACCGGTGACCACGCTCGCCGAGGTCACCGCTCCCGTGCCCGAGGCCGCACCGCCCGGCCGTCATCTGCTCGCCGCCAACGTCCCCCTGGGGGAGACCGGGCCCGGTGGCGAGGCGGAGTACCAGGAGCCCACCGAGGGCGAGGTGCGCGCCGCCGCAGCCGACCTCTCCGGGGTGGACACCGCCCGGTGGGAGGTCGTCGCGATCGATCGTATCGCCCACGCCCTTCCGGCCTCCGGAGTCGGAGTGCTCGACCGGCGCGAGCCCACGCTCGACGGGCCGATCGTCGTCGCCGGCGACCGCTACCGGACGAGCTCGCACAACGGGGCGCTCGAATCCGGTGCCGCCGCGGCCCAATCGGTGAGCTACCTGCTCGGCTCCCGCTGAGGTCGGCGGCTCAGGCCATCGTCGTCGCGGCGACCGTGGCCGCCATCTCGGTCACCGCTGCGGTGTGCTCCTCGGTGACCTCCCCGGTGAAGACGACCGGTGCGCACACCTTCTCCCAGCCGTAACCGGTGGTGATCGACTCCATCGCGCGCTCCGCGCCGGTGGTGTCGTAGCCGCCGTGGATCCAGTAGGAGAACGGGCGGCCGGCGGTCTGCTCGCGGGTGGCGGAGTACGTCGTGTCGAAGAAGTGCTTGAGCGCCCCGGAGATGTAGCCGAAGTTCGCAGTGGTGCCGAGCACGAACGCATCGGCGGCGAGCACGTCCTCGACGGTCGCCTCGAGCGCGGCCTTCTCGACGAGCTCCACCCCGTCGAGCTCCGGCATGGTCAGCCCGGCGCGGGCGGCCTCGGCGAGCGCGGCGGTGGCATCGGAGGGCGAGTGGTGGACGAGGAGAACAGTGCTCATGCATCCACTCTACGCAGGGAGCGCGCCGCGGTCGATGGTCCCGGCGGCCTCCGTCCGGACGCCGCCGGCCTCCGGACGGACGCCGCCGGTGACCTGAAGGGTGCCGGCGGGCGCCTCGGCTCCATGTCCGGGCCCGTGGTGGAGTGATGTCCGGTCACCTGGGGGAGTGCGCTTGCCGAACGCGCTCAGTACCCCACCCACGCTCCGCGCTGCTGGTCGATCACCCGCGGGTGGAGGAGGGAGGACGGTTCGACCGTGCCGACGGAGGCGCGATCGCGGTCGGGTGGGAACACGAGTGCGGCGCGGGCCACCTCGGGGGTGAGGAAGCGCAGGTCGGACGGGGCATCGACGGGCACCTCGACCTCCGGCGCCTCGCCGGTCGCGGCGAGGAAGTAGCCCCAGTCGCCGAAGCTCGGGACATCGACGTGATAGGGGGTGGTGGCGAATCCGGCCTGCGCGATGCTCTCCCCGATGCCCCAGTACGCCTCGGGCGCGAAGAACGGGGACCCGGCCTGCACGACGAGCCGCGCCCCGGGGTTCATCGCGCGTTCGACGAGGCTGTAGAACTCGATGGTGTAGAGCTTCGAGGTCGACACGTCGTCCGGGTCGGGGAGGTCGGCGATGACGACGTCGTAGGCCCGGTCGTTCTCCTCCCGCAGCCACGTGAAGGCGTCGGCGGGCACGTAGTCGACCCGGCGGTCGGCGAACGACTCCCCGTTGAACTCGGTGAACGCCTCGTCCGTCCGGGCGAGCTCGACGACGGCGGGGTCGAGATCGACGAGCGTGACCTCCTCGACGTCGGGGTACCTGAGGATCTCGCGCAGGGCCATGCCGTCGCCGCCGCCGAGCACGAGCACCCGGTCACGCGGGCCGTCGAGCACCGGGTGCACGAGCGACTCGTGATAGCGGTGCTCGTCGTTCGAGGCGAACTGCAGGTCGCCGTTGAGGAACAGCCGGGTGTCGCCGGTGCGCGGGTGCCGGGTGACGACGATGTCCTGGTAGGCGCTGCGCTCGGCGGTGACGATCGGATCCCGGTAGATCTTCTGCCGCGAGGTCACCTCGATCGCATCCGTGTAGACCCAGGCGGCGGTGAGCACCCCGACGATGAGGACGAGGAGCAGGGTCAGCCCGGTGCGCACGCGGCGGGAGAGCTCGTGCCGGAACAGCCACACGACGATGAGGATGCCGGTGACGGCGTTGACGATCCCGACGGCGAGCACGCCGCGGGGCAGCCCGAGCAGCGGCAGCAGGAGGAACGGGAAGGCGAGGCCGCCGATGAGCCCGCCCACGTAGTCCACCGCGAAGAGGTCGGCGACCGCGGCCGAGGCGCGCTGGGCGCGGATGCGCTGGATGAGCTCCATGAGGAGCGGGATCTCCGCCCCGATGAGGACGCCGATGACGAAGGCGATGATGATCATCGCCGCGGTGTAGAGGTCGAGGTAGGCGAACGCGAGGTAGAGGGAGAGGACGGACAGGCCGCCGATGATCCCGAGCGCGGCCTCGATGAGGGCGAACGACACCGCGGCGAGATGGGTCAGCCGCTTGGTGAGGATCGATCCGACGCCCATCGCGAAGACCATGACCGACAGCACGATCGAAGCCTGCACGATGGTGTCGCCGAGCAGGAACGAGCCGAGCGCCACGAGTGCGAGCTCGTAGACCATGCCGCACGAGGCGCACAGGAAGACGGCGAAGAGGACGAGGAATCGCGCCGGCCCGGGGCGCACCGGCAGGCGCATGGACTCCGGGTCGGCGGCGGTGCTCACGGAGGTCGCGGGTCAGCCGATCACAGGAGGGCGGAGGCCATGATGATGGCGATGCCGAAGTGCGCCGAGGCGTTGACCCACACCGCGGGGTGGACGGTCTCGGAGTGGACGATCTCACCCAGCCGGCCCGGGGTCAGGGCGTCGACGATGAGGAAGCTCGCCGCCATGATGATGATCCCGATGACGCCGTAGACGATCGTCGAGACGAGCCCCCAGACGAGGTCGCCGGCACTCGCGCGGATCGCGACCGCCACGATGATCGCCACGCCGAGCAGGTTCGAGGCGACGAGGATCGAGGCGTTCCGGGACTTCTCCGTCCACAGCAGCTCGTGGAGCTTGCCGGGGGTGATGAGGTCGACGACGCCGTAGCCGACGAGCATGAGGAGCAGCCCGGCCACCGCGTACGCCAGGACGACTCCGGATTCGATGAGGAGGGGGACGATCATGATGGGCCTTTCGGACGGTGGATGTCAGCTGAGGTGGTCGGGTGCCGGGTGCCCGGCGGTGGTCGCTGCGGCTGTGTGCTCGGCGATTCCGGCGGGTGCGGGAGTGCCGGTCATTTGCCGGTGCCCGAGCCGCCGCCGCGGTAGCCGGAGCCGCCGCCGTAGTTCGAGTCGGAGCCGGAGGAGCCGCCGCCGAAGATGAACGGGAAGAACCAGAATCCGCCGCCTCCGCCGGAGCGGGAGGAGGAGTCGCACCCGACGTAGGTGTAGTTCTCGCCCTGCTTGTCGTAGTCGCCGCGGTTCGGGGCGCTGACGTACTCACCGTCGACGAGGTCGTAGTCGCCGCACTGCGCCGAACCCGACGTCGCCGAGCTCGAGCACGAGCCGATGAGCGAGAGCAGGAGAAAGAGGACGACGAGCAGGCCGATGATGCAGCCGCAGCCCTTGCCGCCGCGCTTGGCCGACTCGTTCTCGCCCGGCGTCCATGCCTGGTGGCCGCCGCCGGAGCCGCCGCGGCGGTTCTCCGCATCGAAGTCGAAGCCCCGGCCGCTCATCGTCACCCGGGGGCGGCCGGGTCCGGACTGCCGTGGGCCCGACCGGCCACGGTCGGACTGTCCTGGGCTGGGCGGGCCGGAACCGGGGAGCGGGATGCGGTCGCCGGGCCCGGACTGCGGGTTCGGGGGCGGGGAGCTCATATCGAGACCTCGCTCGGTCGAGCCGGGCACGGGTGGGCGCCGGCGGTCGGTCGGAAGGCGTGCTCGAGGCCGGTGAGGGTGGTGCGGGTGTGCACGATCTCACCGTGCTGCGGGTAGCAGTGCCAGGTCTGCCAGGACAGCGCATCGCCCACCCGCTGCGTGCCGTCGGCTCCGGCCTCGGCCCCGGCTCCTGCCTCGGTCCCGGTGGCCGCGGAGGGACCCAGGGCGAGCGCGGTGACGGCGCCGGGATGCCCGGGGAAGGACACGACGGCGTGGTGCTCGGCGCCGCGTGTGGCCCGGACGATGTCGTCGACCGCGGTGAGGAACCGGTCCGCCGCCACGTGCTCGACGCGGGAGCGGAAGTCGTGGACCCCGGCACCGGCGATCCCGGCGGTGAGCCGGCTGTCCGGCAGCGCCGGGGCGGAGCTCGGCAGACAGGCGAGCGTCTCGATGAAAGCGGTGCCGCCGCCGCTGACGATCACCTGGTGGGAGCAGCCGAGCACGGCGAGCTCCACCCGCAACGCCCGCCCGGAGCCCGCGGTGAGGTGGGCGACGGTGCTGTGGACGGACGGGAGCCGGCCCTGCGTGAGGGAGAAGGTGAGGTCGGCCGCCGCGGTGTCGGCGAACGGGACTTCGACGGTGTGCATCTCAGCTGCCCGGATAGATCGTGAAGGAGCCGGGGGCCACCGGCTGCCCGGTGCTGACCTCCCAGCGGCCGTGGTCGAAGCGCTCGAAGGACAGATGACGGCCGTCACCGGCCTCGTAGTCGACGTAGTCGAGCGCGCCCTGTGGCCGCAGCCCGGTGGTGCCCTCGGAGCGGTAGGTCGCGGTGCCGTGCTCGACGAGCGTGTACGAGGTGCCCTCGAGGTCGATCTGCTCGGAGCGCGGCTCGATGTCGAGGTCCGGGCGGTCCTTCCAGATCGAGAGCTGGAGGTCGGGGTCCTCCTCCACGGTGAGCCACTGCCGCTGGGCGTTGCCGTCGGCCTGGAAGAAGTGCTCCGCCCAGGTGTAGCCGCCCTCCGCGATCCGCAGGGTGCCGCGCACGAAGTGCTTCTCCGAGCCGAACTCAAGGATGTCGCCGGCGTGGATCTTCAGCGGGTCCCCGCCGGTGTCCTGCCCGGGCGCGAACGGGTCGTGGGCGCGCGGCCCGGCATCGACGTGCACCGGGCGATCGGAGGCGCGCATCCGCTTGACGACGAGGATGATCACCAGCACGATCCCGATGACGATCACGGCGGTGACGAGGGTGGAGAGGAAGTCTCCCATGACGGCTCCGGTCGGGTTCGGGGGCGGCTGACAGAGCCAAGACTACAGTGCGGAGCGGACACGGGGACGGGGTCCGTGTTGCGGTCCTGGAACGCGTGCGGACAACCGCTGAGGCCGTAGGCTGGACTGGGATCCCGAACACGGGGACCGGCGGCGGACGAGCGCCGCACATCGACGCGGAGGAGGGTGCATGGGAGTCGTCCGGGATCCGCTGCGCGGACGGGCGCGCCCCGCTCCGGAGCACACCGACGAACAGATCGTCGCCGCCATGACCCCGATCCCACCGCAGCGGTGGGCGGTGCTCACCGGTGCCGGGATCAGCACTGATTCGGGCATCCCCGACTACCGCGGGCCCGGTTCCCCGGCGCGGACCCCGATGACCGTGCAGACCTTCCTCTCGCACCCCGCACAGCGCGCGCGGTACTGGGCACGCGGTTGGATCGGCTGGAAGCGGATGACTGCGGTCCACCCGAACGCCGGGCATCGTGCGCTCGCCCGGATCGCACCGCTGGGGATCATCACGCAGAACGTCGACGGCCTCCACCAGGCGGCCGGCTCGGAGCCGGTCATCGATCTCCACGGGCGCCTCGACCGGGTGGTGTGCCTCGACTGCGGACTCACGCTCGGCCGGGACCGCGTGCAGGAGGAGCTCGACGCGCTCAACCCCGATTTCCTCGCCGAGCTCGCGGTGTCCACGGAGACGCTCGAGACCGCTCCGGACGGCGATGTCGAGCTCGAGCACACGGCGGGCTTCCGGGTCTACGACTGCCCGCGCTGCGGCGGGCTCCTCAAGCCCGATGTCGTGTACTTCGGGGAATCGGTGCCCCGCCCGCGGGTCGACGCGGCCTTCGCCCTCGTCGAGGAGGCCTCGGGCCTGGCGGTGCTCGGCACCTCGCTCGCGGTGCACTCCGGGCTGCGGTTCGTGCGCGCGGCCGTCAAGGCCGGGATGCTGGTGGTCGTCGTCACCGACGGCCCGACGCGCGCCGATGAGCTCCCCGTGCTGCGCTCGATCAGCCGCGTCGCCGATTTCCTCGCCGTCTGGGAGAGCGCGCTGGAGGGCGCAGGCTGATCGCAGCCCGCCGCGTCGACAGGCGCCCACGGGCAGGGCAGACTGGACGGATGACGAACTTCGCCCGCTCCGAGCGCCGCTCCCTCGCCGCCCTGCTCCGCACCGTCGGCCCCGATGCCCCGACACTGTGCGAGGGGTGGACGACCCGGGACCTCGCCGTGCACATCGTGATCCGCGACCGTCGGCCGGACGCCCTCGTCGGCAATGCGTTCCCCGCGCTCGCAGGGAAGTCGCAGCTCCTGCAGGAGCGGGCCGCCGGCGCCGAGGCGGAACTCACCGCACTGCCCTGGGAACAGCTCGTCGGCCGTGTGGCCGAGGGTGCTCCGGTCTGGAACCCGGCGAGCTGGGGTCCGGTGGACCGGCTCATGAATACTGCGGAGTTCCTCGTCCACCACGAGGACGTCCGCCGCGCCCAGCCCGGTTGGGAGCCGCGCGACCTGCCCTGGGAGCTCCACTCCCGCTGCTTCGCGCTCGTCAAGGCGATGATCCTGCCGGCGAGCCTCAAGTCCGGCACCCACCTCGTGGTGGAGGCGCCCGGGTTCGGGACGACCTCGGCCGGACGCACCGGCGCGGCCTCGACCACGCTGCGCGGCACGCCGGTGGAGCTCCTGCTGCGGCTGTTCGGCCGCGACGAGCATGCGCGGGTCGAGGTCAGCGAGTCCGCGGCGGACTGAGCCCGCGCCTCGGCTCCGCGACGGCACGGGACATGCCCGGACGCGGATCCTGCCGGATGCGGGCACGCCGGGCGGGGGTCCTCATCGGATGTGGGGGCCTGTCGGATGCGGGGACTGTCGGGACCGGTGGCGGCGCTCAGTAGCGCGGACCGCGGTCGGTGTCCTCGTGCGGCTCCTCGGGACCCTGCGGGGACCCGTCGGGGGTGTCGTCCGTGGTGTCGTCGTCGACGAAGTGGGGCGTCGTCTCCTCCGCCCGGTCACCGGGAAGGTGCGAGCCGATGTAGGAGTCCGGCCGGTTCATCACCCGGAAGATGAGGTAGCCCCCGCCGAACAGCGCCACTGCGAAGAACGCGATGACGATGAGGACGACCAGGATCTGGGGCTCATCCATTCCCGCTGCTCTCCAGCCGTTTGCGTTCGAAGTAGCCCGCGTGGCGGGCGGTGAAGGCGCCCATGCCCATCGAGCCGTGCACGCGGACGAGGGGCTTGCCCGGCTGCGGGTCGGCGGCGACCTTCGAGCGCACGGTGCCCCAGCTGGAGCTCAGGCGATCGATGTTGACGCCCCAGTCCTCGGGTACGACGACCACGGCGTTGCCCATGCCGCCGGAGACCTCGACGTCGATCTCGGGCAGGTCGGTGGTCGCCTCGAGGAAATTCACCTCTGCGGTCGCCCCGACGGCTTCGAGCCGGATGAAGGGCGGGGGAGTCCAGCGGCCCTTGCGCTTGGCGTTGTCCCAGGAGGCGCGCAGGACGAGCGGGTCGAAGGGGTGGTGACCGGGGGCGTCGGATGCCCCGGGTGCGGCCCGCGGCGGACGCTGGGTCGGGCGGATCCGATCCGAGGGCGGAGGCACCGGCAGGTCGGCGACGATCGCGTCGAGGTCGACGTAGAACTTCGCGGCCGCGGTGAGTTCGATCCGCTCGGTGAGCTCCTCGGTGGTGAGGCGGCCTTCGCCCGCGGCCTCCCGCAGCACCTCGATGACCTCGTCGCGCTCGGCGTGGCCGATCCGCATGGTCCGGGCCGGGTCGGCCGGCGTGTTCTCGGGAGGTTCGGGGGAGCGGGCGGGGGGTGTCGTCATGGGACCATCCTGCCCGAGGCGGCGGGCCGCCTCAAGCATTCGCGGCGGGCGGCCGGGCGCGGATCAGCGTTCGGTGGGCCGTGTCCGCGGCACCCAGTAGGGTGGTCGATGTGTCCACCGCACTGTATCGCCGCTACCGCCCGGAGTCCTTCGACGAAGTCATCGGACAGGACCATGTCACCGGGCCGCTCCAGGCCGCCATCGACAACGGCCGCATCAACCATGCCTATCTGTTCTCCGGCCCGCGCGGCTGCGGCAAGACCACCTCGGCGCGAATCCTCGCCCGCTGCCTCAACTGCGAGCAGGGGCCCACTCCGCAGCCCTGCGGTGAGTGTCCCAGCTGCCGCGACCTCGCCAACGGCGGCCCGGGCTCGCTCGACGTCGTGGAGATCGACGCGGCCAGCCACAACGGCGTGGACGATGCCCGCGACCTGCGCGAGCGTGCGGTCTACGCCCCGGCGCGCGACCGGTACAAGGTGTTCATCCTCGACGAGGCGCACATGGTCACCACCCAGGGCTTCAACGCCCTGCTCAAGCTCGTCGAGGAGCCGCCGGAGCACGTGAAGTTCGTGTTCGCGACGACGGAGCCGGAGAAGGTCATCGGCACCATCCGCTCGCGCACCCACCACTACCCGTTCCGGCTCGTCCCCCCGGAGATCCTCACCCGCTACCTGTCCGAGCTCTGCGAACGGGAGTCGGTGCCGGTGGGCAAGGGTGTGCTGCCGCTCGTCGTGCGCGCCGGCGGCGGCTCGGTGCGCGACTCCCTGTCCGTGCTCGACCAGCTCATGGCCGGCTCCACCGCGGACGGCATCGACTACCGGACGGCGGTCGCGCTGCTCGGCTACACCCCGGACTCGCTCCTCGGCGACATCGTCGACGCATTCGCCGCCGGCGACGGCGCCGGGGTGTTCCGGGTCGTCGACCGGGTCATCGAATCCGGTCAGGACCCGCGCCGCTTCGTCGAGGACCTGCTCGAGCGGTTCCGCGACCTCGTGGTCATCGGCGCGGCCCAGGAGCACGCGGCGGCATTCCTGCCCGAGGTGCCCGCGGACCGGCTCGAGCGGCTCGTCCAGCAGGCCCGTATCTACGGACAGGCTGAGCTGTCGCGCGCCGCGGACCTCCTCAACACCGGGCTGACGGAGATGTCGGGGGCGACCTCGCCGCGTCTGCAGCTCGAACTCATGTGCGCCCGCATCCTGCTCCCCGGTGCGGAGGACTCCCGCCGCTCAGCACTCTCCCGGGTGGAGCGGCTCGAACGACGGATCGGCATGACCCCCGCCGGCGTGGTTCCGGGCAGCGCGATCCCTGCAGCATCGGAAGCCGGCGGTTCGGGTGCCGGAGGCGCGGCCGGCGGTGGAACGGTGGCCGGCGGGGCCGGAGCCGGTGGTCCGGTTCCCGGACGACAGGCCGGGTCCCCGGGCCCGGCGGCCACGGGCCCCGGTGCGCCGGAGGAGACCGCGCACGGCCGGGGCATGACGCAGCAGGCGGGCCGACCCACCACCCCCGCGGCCCGGCAGGTCGATGACGCGCTGGGCGACTTCGCGGCAGCGGCGGCCGCAGCCGAATCCTTCCTCGAAGAGGACTCCGCCGGGCCCACGCCGACGGCCCGACCGGCCGCACGTGCCGGAGCGAGCGTGGATGCCGGGTCGGGCGTGGATGCCGGGCCGGCCTCGAGCGGCGGACGGACTGCGAATGATGGGGCGCCGTCCGGCGGGCAGCCTGCCCGCGGCGAGCCCTCGTCCCGTGCGGAACAAGCACCTGCCCCTGCCCCTGCGCCTGCACCTGAGCCTGCGCCTGCACCTGCGCCGGGGCCGGGTGCGGCACGCGCAGCAGATCCGGCTGCGAGCCGGGCGGATTCCGTCCGGCGGGGAGAGCCCGCAACCGGCGCGCAGGGACCAGCGGCGCCCCCGCGCCAGGAACAGGGCGAGGCGCCGGAGCGCTCGACGGAGCGTTCACCGCAGCCGGCGGCGCAGCAGCAAGGGGCCGCACCACAGCGGCCGACCTCGCAGCAGCAGCCGGGTCCGCGGGCCGCGGAGCCTGCGGCTCCCGGTGCCGCGGCGGGTGCGGAGATCGATGCGATCCGTCGCGCCTGGCCGGACATCCTCGAAGCCCTCGGTCGGCGGAGCAAGCTCGCGCGCGCCATCGTGAGCTCGAACGCGGTGCCGCAGGCCTTCGCCGCCGGCGTCCTCACCCTCGGCTTCAACAACCAGGGCTCGGTCTCCGGGTTCACCCGCGGAGCCAACGCTGTGAAGCTCGCCGAATCCGTCGCCGAGGTCCTCGGCATCGAGGCCCGCGTCGAGGTCGGCGAGGTCGGCGCCACCGTCGGCCGTACCGCGCCGGGACCCAGCGGCGAGCCGAACCGCGGTCCGGCCGCGCGCCGGCCCAGCCGTGAGGAGGTCGACTCGGTCGTCGGCCCGCGCGAGGCCGACCGCGAGCCCGTCGACCACGACCGGTTCTGGCAGACCCCACCCCCCGCGGGTGCCTGGAGCACCGAGGGCTCCGGCGACGACGACGCGGAGGGCGACCCGCCGGCTGACCACTCGATCGACGCCGATCATGGGCCCGGCGCGGGCTCCGACCTCGCGCCCGGGGACTCCGACCTCGCACCCGGGGACTCGGACCCTGCTCCCGGGGAGACCGCCGCGCTCGAGGGTGGGCGCGAATCGGACCCTGACACCGGACCCACCGGTGCGGACCCTGCAGACGGTGGGTCCCCTGACAGCAGGGTGCCTTCCACCGGAGACGAGCGCGCTCGGGACTCCGCGCCTGTCGAGGGCGCCGCAGAGGCCGGCGGCGAAGGAGGCACCGAGGACGGCGGACCGGCCGGCGGCGGGCAGACCGACAGTGGACTCCACATGGAGAGCATGGCCAGGGACGTCGACACCAGCGCCGGCAGCGGTGCGGTCGACGCTCCCTTCGTCGCGGTCCCGCCTCCCTCCGACATCCCGGACTACCCCTACGACGAGGACTACGGCGAGCCCTACGACGAGCCCGATCACGGCGACGGTCCGGGTGAGCCGGGGCCGCCCGGAGCCCGCCGGGTCGGCCCCAACGACGCCGACCCCGCAGGCGCGGGCGCCCCGGACACCGGCTCCGGCGACACCGATATCGCAGGCGGCCTCGACGACGACCTCGACTTCCTCGGGGCCTACGCGGACCCCGACATCGCGTTCACGAGCAACACCGGGACCGAACCGGCCCCTGGCGAAGCCGCCCGGGACGATTCCGAACCCCCTGCCGACCACCGGTTCGCGCACCTCGCCGCCCGCCGCGGCCAGGGTTCCGCACCCGCCGCCGCACCCGCACCCGCCGAACCGGAGCCCGACCCGGTGGAGAACTACGTCGACTACGACACCGAGGGCGACATCGACATCAGCGAGGCGCCGGAGTTCGGCGTGCCCGTGGTCGAGCGCCTCCTCGGCGGCGTCGTCATCGAGGAGGTCAACGAATGAGCATGCTCTACGAAGGCGCCCTGCAGGACCTCGTCGAGGAGTTCGGCAAGCTCCCCGGGATCGGTCCGAAGTCCGCTCAGCGTCTCGCCTTCCATGTCCTGCAGAGTCCGTCGGAGGACGTCGAGGCGCTGAGCTCGGCGCTCACCGAGGTCAAGAAGCGCGTGCGCTTCTGCGAGACCTGCGGCAATGTGTCCGAGGACACGCAGTGCGTGATCTGCAAGGACCCGCGCCGCGATCAGACGCTCATCTGCGTCGTCGAGGAGCCCAAGGACGTCGTCGCGATCGAGCGCACCCGCGAGTTCCGGGGCCTCTATCACGTGCTCGGCGGGTCGATCGACCCGATGGCCGGAGTGGGCCCCGACGATCTGCGGATCAAGGAGCTCCTGCCCCGCCTCCAGTCCGGCGAGGTCACCGAGTGCGTCATCGCCACCGACCCCAACCTCGAGGGCGAGGCGACCGCGACCTACCTCGTGCGGCTCCTCTCGAGCGTCGGCATCACGGTGAGCCGTCTGGCCTCGGGCCTGCCCGTGGGCGGTGACCTCGAGTACGCCGACGAGGTCACCCTGGGTCGCGCCTTCGAGGGCCGCCGCTCCGTCACCTGAGCCCGCACCTCGGCTCCGGCCGCCCGCCTGTCGCGGCCGAGGACGACCGCGCACAGGTGGGCCGGGATCGATCGCGCGCAGGTGGGCCGGGATCGATCGCGCGGCCCCGCCTCACCTGCACCTTCACGCGTATCGAAAATCGATACCTCGAACCGCTTGACTCCATATCGAATCTCGATAAGGATATTGACTATCGATACATCGAAAATCGATATGTCGATCGAGTCCATCGAAGACATCGAGTCCATCGAAGACAAGGAGTCGCCATGAGCACCCCCTCACCCACCCCCGCATCACCCACTCCGGAGACCTCCGCGCCGAGCGGATCGAAGCGCACCTGGACGGGCCTGGAGATCTACCCCCTCGTCGTCGTCATCCTCATCATCGGCGGACGGGTCACCGAGCTGTTCCGGGCCTTCATCGACCGGACCTTCGAGGTCGATCTCGCCCTGCGCGGCGAGGAGCCGGTCACCACGCAGCTCGGCGACCACGAGGTGCTCGCCCGGGGCGTCATCGACTTCCGGCTGCCGGCCGACGACCTCGCCGGTGCGACCCAGGGCTTCCTCATCGCAGCCGACATCATCCTCGTCCTCGGGCTGCTGCTGGCCGGCTGGTACGCCGTGCGCGCGATCGGCCTCGTGTCCAAGGGGCTGGCCTTCGACCCCCGCACGCGACGCTCGATGCGCGGACTGTTCTTCTCCGTCTTCGCCGCCGGCGCGGTGTCCGGCATCGTGCAGATGCTCGGCGACAACCTCGTGATCCGCGACCTCGGTCTGGCCGAGCTCCCGATCGACAACAGCATCCAGAGCGGACTGATCTGGGGCTGGCTCGCGGTCCTCGGCGGCATCGGCGTCATCGGCCTGCTCCTCGATCGCGGTGCCCGCGTCGAGGACGAGCTCGAAGGGGTCATCTGATGAGCGTCGACATCGACACCCGCAGCGTCCGCTGCCACCTCGACAGCCTGCTCGCGGAGCGCGGCAAGACCCTCACGGAGCTCTCCACCGAGGTCGGCGTCACCGTCGCCAACCTGTCGGTCCTCAAGAACAACCGGGCCAAGGCGATCCGCTACACCACCCTGGTGAGCCTGTGCAGCGCCCTCGACTGCCAGCCCGGAGACCTCTTCACCGTCGAATGACCGACCCGATCGAGTGACCCGAGGCGGCGAGCCCCTCGACCCCGGCGCCCTCCCCACCGGCACCCCTCGCCCCGGAAGCACACCCACCCGCACACCCCTCGACCCCGGCACCACCCGACTGTGGGGCGTTCGGCGAAGAGTAGGACCATCAACGGTCGCACTCTCCGCCGAACGCCCCACAGTCCGCTCCGTTCCTGCCCGTGGATCCGCATGCCGGGCGGGTCCGCACCGTGCGCGGGGCCGACCGTACAATGGTCGCGAACGCACCCCGAGGAAAGTGACAGCCGTGAGCCTAGTCGTCCAGAAATACGGCGGTTCGTCCGTCGCCGACGCGGAATCAGTCAAGCGCGTCGCACGGCGCATCGTCGAATACCGCAAGTCCGGGCACGACGTCGTCGTCGTGGTGTCCGCGATGGGCGACAGCACGGACGACCTCATCGACCTCGCCAAGGAGGTCTCCCCGATCCCGCCGGCCCGCGAGCTCGACATGCTACTCACCGCCGGCGAGCGGATCTCGATGGCGGTGCTCGCGATGGCGATCGCGAACCTCGGCTACGAGGCCCAGTCCTTCACCGGCTCCCAGGCCGGGGTCATCACCGACGAGTCCTTCGGCCGGGCCCGCATCATCGACGTCACCCCGGGCCGCATCCGGTCCGCGCTCGACGACGGCAACGTCGCGATCGTCGCCGGCTTCCAGGGCGTGAGCCAGACGACGAAGAACATCACCACGCTGGGCCGTGGCGGCTCCGACACCACCGCCGTGGCGCTCGCCGCCGCGCTCGGCGCGGACGTCTGCGAGATCTACTCCGACGTCGACGGCGTGTTCACCGCGGACCCGCGGATCGTGCCCTCAGCGAAGAAGATCGGCATCATCAGCTACGAGGAGATGCTCGAGATGGCGGCCTCGGGCGCCAAGATCCTCATGCTCCGGTGCGTCGAGTACGCCCGGCGCTACGGAGTGCCCGTCCACGTGCGCTCCTCGTTCTCCCAGCGGCAGGGCACCTGGGTGACCGATTCGCCCATCCCGGAAGACCTGCGCACCTCGACCACTGAACCAGAAACGGACGCATCCATGGAACAGGCAATCATCTCCGGAGTCGCGCACGACCGCTCGGAGGCCAAGCTCACCATCGTCGGCGTGCCCGACGTGCCGGGCAAGGCCGCCGAGATCTTCAGGACGATCGCCGGCCAGGAGATCGACATCGACATGATCGTGCAGAACATCTCCACCCGGGATCCCGGCCGCACGGACATCTCCTTCACCCTGCCCATGGCCGACGGCAGCAAGGCGATGGAGTCGCTCGAGGCGGCTAAGGGCTCGATCGGCTTCCACCACCTCCAGTACGACGACCAGATCGGCAAGCTCTCGGTGATCGGCGCCGGCATGCGCTCGCACCCCGGCGTCACCGCGACCCTGTTCGACGCGCTCTCGAAGGCGCACATCAACATCGACATGATCTCCACCTCGGAGATCCGGATCAGCGTCGTCACCAGCGCCGAGCTGCTCGACACCGCCGTCCGCGCCGCCCACTCCGCCTACGGGCTCGACACCGCGGACACCGAGGCGATCGTGTACGGAGGGACCGGACGATGAGCGCACTGAACATCGGCGTCGTCGGCGCCACCGGCCAGGTCGGCGGGGTCATGCGCGACCTCCTCGCCGCGGACCCCGGGTTCGAGATCGGCGACATCCGCTTCTTCGCCTCCGCCCGCTCCGCCGGCAGCACGCTGCCGTTCGCCGGCCGCGAGGTCACCGTCGAGGACGCCGCGGCCGCCGATCCCAGCGGGCTCGACGTGGCGCTGTTCTCCGCCGGCGGGGCGACCTCGCGCGCGCAGGCCGAGCGCTTCGCCGCTGCCGGCGTCACCGTGGTGGACAATTCCTCGGCCTGGCGCATGGACCCCGAGGTCCCGCTCGTCGTGAGCGAGGTCAACCCCGGCGCCATCGCCGAGGCGCGCAAGGGGATCATCGCGAACCCCAACTGCACGACCATGGCCGCGATGCCGCCGCTCCAGGCGCTCCACGCCGAGGCCGGGCTCACCCGCCTCATCGTCAGCACCTACCAGGCGGTGTCCGGATCCGGGCTCGCCGGGGTCGAGGAGCTCTATACACAGGCCGAGTCCGCGCTGCCCGAGGCCCGCGCGCTCGTCCGCGACGGCGGGGCCGTGCAGCAGTCGCCGGAGATCTACATCGAGCCGATCGCCTTCAACGTCCTGCCGATGGCGGGCTCCGTGGTTGACGACGGGGAGAACGAGACCGACGAGGAGAAGAAGCTCCGCAACGAGAGCCGCAAGATCCTCGGCCTCCCCGACCTGCTCGTCGCCGGCACCTGTGTGCGCGTCCCCGTGTTCACCGGCCACAGCCTGAGCATCCACGCCGAGTTCGACCGCGAGATCACCCCGGAGCGCGCCCGCGAGGTGCTCGCCCAGGCCCCCGGTGTCGAACTCGACGAGGTGCCGACCCCGCTCAAGGCGGCCGGGCGGAACCCGTCCTACGTCGGCCGCATCCGCGCCGACCAGTCCGCCCCGGCCGGCCGCGGCCTCGTGCTCTTCGTGTCCAACGACAACCTCCGCAAGGGTGCCGCGCTCAACACCGTGCAGATCGCCGCGCTCATCGCCGCGCAGAAGGGTGGGACGGCATCCTGAACCGCCAGGGCCTCGGCCGGGCGACGGGCGCACTCGCCGCGGCCGGTGCGTTCGGCGCGGTCTGGGCCCTGGGCATCGAGCCGCACCTGTTCCGCATCCGCCGGCACCGGCTGCCCGTCCTGCCCGCCGGTTCTGCGCCCGTGCGCGTGCTCCACCTCTCCGACCTCCACCTCGCGCCGTGGCAGCGCCACAAGATGGCCTGGGTGCGAGGGCTCGCCGCGCTCGAGCCCGACCTCGTCGTCAATACCGGGGACAACTGGTCCGCGCCGATCCTGCCTGCCGTCCTCGACACCTACGGGGAGCTGCTCGACGTGCCCGGCGTGTTCGTGCTCGGCTCGAACGACTTCTTCGCTCCCCGGGCCAAGAACCCGGCGCGCTATCTCAGGGGTCCCTCGGAGATCGAGGAGGAGCGTCCGCCGCATCCCCTGCCCACCCGGGATCTCGTCGAGGCCCTCACCGCCCGCAGCTGGCAGCTCCTCGACAACCGCGGCACGGAGCTCACCGTCAACGGGGTGCGGTTCTCCGTCTCCGGCCTCGGCGACGCCCACATGGACCGGGACCGGATCACCGCGGACCACCCGGCGTTCGATCCCACCGCCGGGGTGCGCCTCGGCGTCACCCATGCTCCCTACCTCCGCACTCTCGACGCCTTCGCCCGGACCGGCGCGGACCTCGTCCTCGCCGGACACACGCACGGCGGGCAGATCCGGATCCCCTTCTGGGGTGCCCCGGTGACGAACTGCGACCTCGACCGGACACGTGCGCGCGGTGTGTTCGACCACCGCGGCACGACGGTGCACGTGTCGGCCGGGCTCGGGTTCTCCCCGTTCGCGCCCGCCCGCTTCTCCTGCCCGCCCGAGGTTTCGCTGCTCGAGCTCGTGTCCCGCGCGGACTGACGGCCACCACCGCAGGCGGGCCCGGGCTCGGGCGTCGTCCGGGCGTCGGCCGCGCGAACTGCGCAGTATCCGAAGATCGGCGCTCAATTGCGCGGCTGCTGTCGGATACCGCGCAGTTGGAGCATGGAGCACGGAGCATGGAGCACGGGGCCTCAGGGGGCTCAGGAGTTCGAGCAGGGGTCCGCAGGCGCCTCACCAGCGCCTCATCAGGAGGGCCGGAATCCCGCGATCGGGCTGGGCGCGCGCTGAAAGCTCCGGGCGCGCGGCTTCGCTATCATGGCGAGCATGGTGTCTCCTGCGTCAGATCCCCAGCAGAACAAGGTCCGGGCCTGGTTCCAATTCATCGCGGTCAGCGTGATCGCCGGTGTCGTCGGTGCCGGTCTGGCGATTCCCTCGGTCGGTGCGGTCTCCGCCGGCGCGGAGACCGCGGTCGACGTGTTCAACGCCCTGCCCGCCGAGCTCGAGGAGCGTCCGCTCGCCGAGCAGTCGCGCATGCTCGCCGCCGACGGCTCCGAGATCGCGACGTTCTACTGGCAGAACCGCCGCGAGGTCCCGCTCGAGGACATCTCGCAGGAGATGCGCGACGCCACCGTCGCCGTCGAGGACGCCCGCTTCTACGAGCACGGCGGCGTCGACGTGCAGGGCATCGCCCGCGCCGTCGTCCACAACCTCATCTCCGACGAGACCCAGGGCGGGTCGACGCTGACGCAGCAGTACGTGAAGAACGTGCTGGCGGAGAACGCCCACGCCGTGGACGACGCCGAGGGTGTCGACGCGGCCAAGGAGAGCGAGGGGACCGCCGGCTACGCCCGTAAGCTCCGCGAGGCCAAGCTCGCCGTCGCGGTGGAGAACAAGTACTCCAAGGACGAGATCCTCAACCGCTACCTCAACATCAACAACTACTCCGGTTCCCCGAACGTGTACGGTGTCGAAGCCGCCGCCTACCGCTACTGGGGCAAGTCCGCGAGCGAGCTCGACATCCCGCAGTCCGCGATGCTCGCCGGGATCGTGAAGAACCCCTCGGCCTTCAACCCGGAGCGGTTCGAGGAGCAGACGATCGAGCGCCGCAACGTCGTGCTCGGGCTCATGCTCGACCAGGAGAAGATCACCCAGGAGCAGTACGACGAAGCCGTCGACTCCGGTCTCGACCTCGACATCCACACGACCCCGAACGGGTGCGCCTCCGCCGGGAACATGGCGTACTTCTGCGACTTCGTGCAGCGCGTCATCGAGACCGATCCGGCCTTCGGCGAGACCGACGAGGAGCGCGTCAACTTCCTCCAGCGCGGCGGACTCGAGATCAAGACGAGCATCAACCCCGAGATCCAGAAGATCGCGGACAAAGAGGTCAAGAAGCGGATCCCCGTCGGCGACCCCTCGGGTGCGGGCCACTCGATCGTGTCCGTCGAACCCGGCACCGGTCAGGTCATCGCGATGGCCCAGAACCGCAACTACACGGTGACGGAGGGCGAGAAGGGATCGGACACCCAGATCAACTACAACGTCGACCGCAAGCACAACGGGGCCAACGGCTTCCAGGTGGGATCGACGTGGAAGCCCTTCGTGCTCACCGAATGGCTCAAGGAGGGCAAGAGCCTCAACACCACCGTCAACGGCACCAAGCGCGAATATGCGGCCGGATCGTGGAAGTACGACGGCTGCGACAACAACGGCGCGAACTGGAACCCGAACAACGCCGGCGACGGCAAGGGCAATTCGAGCATGACCGCGCTGCAGGCGACGAAGAGCTCGGTCAACACCGGCTACGCGGCGATGGCGAATCAGCTCAACATGTGCGGGACCATGAAGACCGCGATGGACATGGGGCTCAAGTACGGCACCGGCGAGCAGCTCGACACCACGACGGAGAGCGGCCTCACCCTGGCCCTGCTGCCGTCCTCGGTTCTCGGCACCGTCGAGGTCGCCCCGATCGACCTCGCCAGCGCCTACGCGGTGTTCGCCTCCGGTGGCACCTACTGCCGCCCCACCCCGATCACCGAGATCACTGATCGCAAGGGTGAGAAGGTGGAGATCCCGAACGCCGACTGCCACGAGGTGCTCGACAAGAAGGTCGCCCAGGGCGTCGCCTATGCGCTGACCCAGACCTTCAATGGCGGCACCACGTCCTCGCTCAAGATCGGCAAGCCGGCCGGCGCCAAGACCGGTACGACGAACTTCGAGGTCGGCCACACCTGGCTCGCCGGGTTCACCAAGTCGATCTCCACCGCCGTGTGGACCGGTCACCCGGACAAGAGCATGGACTGGCGCAAGAACCGCAAGGGCAAGGTCCGCGGCTTCGTCTATGGCGCGACCTTCTCCGGCAAGACCTGGCAGTCCTACATGAGCAAGGCTGTCGACCACACCGACGGCAACACGTCCTTCGCCCGGCCCGATCCCTCGATCATGCGCGGCGGCGGCTCCGGCGGGGGCGGGGGCGAATCCGGCCCGCGCAACCGTCGCGGAGGCGGGGGCGGCGGCACCGGCGGCGGTGGCGGCGGAGGCGGCAACAACCGCCCGGCACCGGCGCCTGCCCCGGACAACGGCGGCGGCAACGGTGGAGGAAACGGCGGCGGTGGCAACGGCGGCGGTGGCAACGGCGGCGGTGGCGACACCGGTGGCGGTGGCGGCGGCCAGGAGGACGAGGGCGGCAACGACCTCGCTCCGGCCATCGGCGGCTGACCTCGACCGGACCGGCACGGAACCGGCGCGCCGCACACCTCGGCGGCAGCACACCACCCGGCCCGCACCTCGGTGGTCCGGTGGGGGAGACCCGGCGCCCCGACACGGCGACACCGGGTACCGTGGCAGCAGACACCTGACACCGCACCACGACAGCGACAGAAAGGCACCAGACATGCAGAAGTGGGAGTACGTCACCGTTCCGCTCATCGTCCACGCGACCAAGCAGATCCTCGACCAGTGGGGCGAGGACGGCTACGAGCTCGTCCAGGTGATCCCGGGACCGGACAACAACGGCCTGGTCGCCTACCTCAAGCGCCCCAAGCAGTGACGACGGGCCCGGCTGCAACAGCCGCGCCGGCCGCAGCAGCTGCGACGACATCAGCACCGACACCCTGAGCGAGGAGGCTCATATGACCCGCATCGAGACCCAGATCTCCGAGATCGGCCTCACCCTGCCCGAGGTCGCCGCGCCCGCCGGCGCCTACGTCCCCGCCCTCGAGGTCGGCGACCTCGTCTACACCTCCGGGCAGCTCCCGATCGTCGACGG
The DNA here is from genome assembly GCF_023072605.1 of Brevibacterium sp. R8603A2. Taxonomy (NCBI): domain Bacteria; kingdom Bacillati; phylum Actinomycetota; class Actinomycetes; order Micrococcales; family Brevibacteriaceae; genus Brevibacterium; species Brevibacterium sp. R8603A2. The sequence continues at coordinate 46,194 of NZ_JALLGN010000006.1, read as the reverse complement.
CGAGCTCGCCGTGACCGGCACCCTCGGTGCCGAGGTCGACGTCGCGAAGGGTTACGACGCCGCCCGGATCGCCGCCCTCAACGCGCTCGCCGCGATCAAGTCGGTGATCGGCGACCTCGACAACATCGAGCAGGTCGTCAAGATGACCGGGTTCGTGAATTCGGCCCCGGACTTCACCGACCACCCGAAGGTCATCAACGGCGCCTCGGAGTTCCTCCACGAGGTGTTCGGCCAGCGCGGCGCGCACGCCCGCAGCGCCGTCGGCGTGGCCGCCCTGCCGATGAACACCCCGGTGGAGATCGAGCTCATCGTCAAGGTGCGCCGCCTGGATGCCGTCGTCTGATAGGGAGTTCCCGGTCTCGCGCGAGCTCGAGCGTCTGCTCAGCCTGTTCGCCGCCGGTGACCGGCCCCCGCACCCGGACACCCCCACCCCGGCTGCCGCGATCGCGCTCATCCGCGACACGGTAGCCGGGGTGCAGGTTTTCGTCACCCGCCAATCGGATGCCCGCGGCAACGCCGACCGGAACCGGTGGTCGTTCCCCAGCGTCGAGCTCAGCCCGAGCGACCTGCGGAGGCTCCCCCTGGCGGGCTGGTCGCCGGGGAAGTGCGCCGAGCAGCTGCAGATGAGCAGCTCCGGACGGGCGCTGTCGTACTTCGCCGGCGCCGCCCGGGCCGCGCTCCTCACCACCGGCATCCTGCTCGCCGAGGACATCGACGGGCGCGTGGTGACGACCGTGGACGCCCCCGACTGGGACGACGGGCGGTCCGAGCTCGCCGAACGCCGGCTGACCTTCCCTCAGCTGCTCGACGACCGCAGCCTGCGGTTCCGCCCGGACCTCCTCCATCCGTGGCTGCGCTGGGTCAACACACCCTGGCAGCTGCGGCGCTTCGACACCGTGTTCTTCGTCGCCGCGCTGCCGCATGTGCAGACACTCGAGTTCCGCTCCCGGAACGACTCCTGGGGCGGCTGGATGACCCCGGCCGAGGTGCTCGAGGCGATCGGCCCCTCCGGGGGCGAACACATCTCCGTGGCGATGCGCCTCGTCTGCGAGAGCCTCGCCGCCGTGCCGACGGTGGGTGCGGCGATGGCGCGGGTGCGCGACGTGCGTCCCATGCACCCGGAGATCGTGCGCCACGACGACCGGTGGTGGGCGACCGTGCGTGCCCCCGGTGAGCCGGCGCGCCGCGCACAGCGCGACAGCGAGGCGACGGACCTCCAGGAGCCGCCGGAGGAGGAATCCGCCTCGCTCGTCGACGACGAGGAGGACGAGCCGGTCATCGACGAATCGGGCGCCTGAGCCCGGCTGCTCGTCGCACCTCGATAGACTGGGGCCATCCGCACCTTCCTCGACGACGAGAGGCCCCATGCGCATCCGAGCCGACAACCCCTCGCCCATGACCCTCGACGGGACGAACACCTACGTGCTCCTCAGCGCCGACGACTCCGGCGCGCTGCTCATCGACCCGGGCCCCGAGCTCGCCGCCCACCGCGAGGCGTTCCTCACCGAGATCGGCGAGCGAGAGCTCCGCGCGATCGTGCTCACCCACCAGCACGCCGACCATTCGGAGATGCTCGGCTCGATCGACGACTGGGCGCCCGAGGTGCCCGTCCACGCCGTGCTCGAGCGCTTCGCCCGGCACACGGAGCCGGTGGTCCACGGGCAGGAGATCACCTTCGGCGACGCCCCGGAGGACGTGGTCGAGGTCGTCGCCACCCCGGGCCACACCTCCGACAGCATCAGCCTCATCCACGGCGCCACCCTGTACTCCGGGGACACCGTGCTGGGCCGCGGCACCACCGTCGTCACCCACCCGGAGGGGTCGATCCGGGACTACCTCGACAGCATCGAAGCGCTGCGCCGACTCGTCGACACCGGGCGGGTCGAGGTCATCGAGCCCGCGCACGGGCCGACGATCGAGAACCCCGCCGAGGTGCTCGCCCACTACGCCGCACACCGTGCGGAGCGCATCGAGCAGGTCCGCGATGCACTCGAAGCCGGCGCCCGCACGCCCGAGGAGGTGCGCGACGCCGTCTACCACGACGTGCCCGACGACGTCCGGGGCGCCGCCCTCCAGATCGTCAAGGCGCAGCTCGACTACCTCGGGCGTCTCTGAGCCGAGGTCTCGGTCGGCCCGGAGGGCGCCCTCTGCGAAGACGCCGGACCGCGGTGAACCCAGAGCATCCGCCCGGTGATCCCAGCAGATCCACCGGGCGGGCACACGGAGCGCGACAGCGGCCCCGGACCGAGTGGTCCGGGGCCGCTGGACGTGGACGAGGCTGCGGCTTCAGCCGGCCGGGCGCACACTGGCCGCGCGGCCGGCGCCGGCAGGTGCTCAGTGCGCGCGGTTGCGCAGCCGGTCGAAGTCGAGGATGACGACGGCGCGCGCCTCGAGGCGCAGCCAGCCGCGGGCCGCGAAGTCGGCCAGCGCCTTGTTCACCGTCTCCCGGGAGGCGCCGACGAGCTGGGCGAGCTCCTCCTGCGTGAGATCGTGGGCGACGAGGGTGCCATCGGGCGCCTGCTTGCCGAATCGCTCGGCGAGGTCGAGCAGCGACTTGGCGACGCGACCGGGCACGTCGGAGAACACGAGGTCGCCGACGATGTCGTTGGTGCGGCGCAGGCGCTGGGCGAGCGACTTGAGCAGGTTCATCGCAGCCTGCGGGCGCTCCCGCAGCCAGGTCATGAGGTCCTCGTGCTTGAGGCTGAGCAGCTCGGTCTGGGACACGGCGGTGGCCGTGGTCGACCGGGCGCCCGGATCGAAGAGGGTGAGCTCGCCGATGATCTCGCCGGGGCCCACAACGCTGAGCAGGTTCTCGCGGCCGTCGGGGGATTCGCGTCCGATCTTGAGCTTGCCGGTCGACACGATGTAGAGCTCGTCGCCCGGGTCGCCCTCGTGGAACAGCGCGGTGCCGCGGCGCAGGCTGCGCGGCTTCATGATCTTCACCAGCGCACTGGTCGACTCGTCGTCGAGACCGTTGAACAGACTGGCGTTCCGCACTACTTCGATGTCCACTGATTTCCTCCTCTAGGTTCCCTGCCCTCAAATCTACAGGCTGGTAGCGGATTCGGACACGATCGGCGGAAGAGAGTTCCGGCGGGCATCACCGCAGGCGATGCTCCCGCCGGACCGTCGGCCGGCCCGCCGCACGGTGGCCTAAGCTGGGATCCGTGCTGACAGTTGCGGAGAAGAGCGCGCGCCGGTTCGCCGCCGAGACGCCGCTGGGACGGACCCGACGTGCTCGGAAGATCAACCGGGTCCTGGCCGAGGCGCACCCCGACGCCGCCTGCGAGCTCGATTTCGACACGCCGTTCCACCTCCTCGTCGCCACCGTGCTCTCCGCCCAGACCACGGACGTGCGGGTGAATCGGGTGACCCCGGTACTGTTCGCCGCCTACCCGGACGCCCCCGCGTTGGCCGCCGCCGAACTCCCCGACGTCGAGGAGATCATCCGCCCCACCGGCTTCTTCCGCGCCAAAGCCCGCAACATCGTCGCCCTGGCACGGGACCTCGTCGACGACCACGACGGCGAGGTGCCCGCCGACCTCGACGCGCTCGTCGCGCTGCCGGGGACGGGCCGGAAGACCGCGCTCGTCGTGCTCGGCAACGCCTTCGGCGTGCCCGGGCTCACCGTCGACACCCACGTCGGCCGGCTCGTGCGACGCCTCGGCCTCACCGCCGCGACCGACCCGGTGGCCGTCGAGCGGGACGTCGCCGCCCTCTACCCGCCGCGTGACCTCACCATGCTGTCGCACCGGCTGATCTTCCACGGCCGTCGGATCTGTCACTCCCGTCGCCCGGCCTGCGGCGCCTGCCCGCTCATGCGGCTGTGCCCGAGCTTCGGGATCGGCGAGCCCGACCCGGAGAACGCCCAGGCACTCGTGCGCACCGCAACCGCGGTGCAGCTCGACCGCGCCGCGCGGACGGGACCGGACGCGGCGGGACGGGCGCCGGGGGAGCCGGCGGCACGTGGATCCGCACCGTCCGGTGCCGGGCCGAGAGGAGACGCGTCCGCATGACGACCGAACCCGCAGATCCGCGTCCGCACCCGGACCCGGCCCGCCGCGCGCTCGAGGCGCTGCCCGGCTCGATGGGCAACGAGCAGTGGCTGCGCCGTCGGCATGCCCAGCCGGACGAGATCGTGCGCGAGGCCTCGGTCCTCATGCTGTTCGGCCGCGGGGTGCCGCCGCGCACCCCGGCCGGGCAGGCGGAGGCGGAGCGCCTCGACGCGCTCGGGGTCGCCGACGTCGACGTGCTGCTCCTCGAGCGCGCCTCGACCCTGCGGCACCACCCCGGGCAGGTCGCGTTCCCCGGCGGCGGCCGGGACCCCGAGGACGTGGACGCCGTGGCCGTCGCCCTGCGCGAGGCGGAGGAGGAGACCGGGCTCGACCCGCACGGCATCGACGTCATCGGCACCATGGACCCGCTGTTCATCCCGGTGAGCCGCTTCGACGTCACCCCGGTCATCGCCTGGTGGCCGGATCCCACCGAGGTGCGCGTGATGGACCACGGGGAGTCCGCCCGGGTGTACCGCGTGCCGATCGCCGACCTCGTGGCCCCGGCGAACCGCGGCACCTTCTCACCGCCGGACCGGGCCTATTCGACCCCGGCGTTCGACGTCGGCGTGCTGCGCGTGTGGGGCTTCACCGCGGGACTGCTCGAGTTCGCCCTCGAGGAGCTCGGCTGGGCGAGCGACTGGGACCGCGAGGCCTACATCCACATCCAGCTCTGACACCCACCCGAGACACCAATATCCCGCGGTTCCTGTGAAGGAATCCGCGGGATATCGCAATCTCGCACCGCCCGATCAGCGATTCGCCCGGGCGTGACCGAGCCGGGTCAGTGCCGTCGGGCGCGCCCGGCCGGGAGCCGGCCGTGGGCTCAGTAGCGCGGGCCGCTCGGGTTGGTGAGCGAGCGCTTGAGCGCCTCGACGGCGGACTTCCCACCGTTGATCGCAGAGGTGGGGGTCGGGTTGCCCTTCTTGAACAGCGGGATCGCGATCGCGACGAGGATGAGCGCGATGAGTGCGAGGATCCCGAACACGATGAGGAAGCTGCCCCACCACGGCCAGCCGAGGCCCTCGTGGAAGGCCGCGGCGCCGGCGAAGATCGCCATGATCGAGGCGAGGAACAGGAGGAAGACCCCGGCGCCGGCGAGCCCGGCTCCGATGCCGAGGTTCTTCGCGCCGGCCTGGATCTCCGACTTCGCGAGCGCGGACTCCTCCTGGGCCAGGGCCTGAGTATCCGCCTTGATGTCCTTGATGAGCTGCGAGATCGACCGCTCGGGCATGGAGGCTCCTTTGAATTCGGTGCGAAACGTACGGATCTGATCCTAGACTAATCCCTCGCCCGGCCGCGCACCCACTTGCACGGCGCGGCCGGGCGAGGGCTGGGGCCTCACCCCTCGTCGGAGGACTTCTCGCCGGCGACCGAGGCGGAGATGACGTCCATCACCGAGGAGTCGGCGAGCGTCGTGGCATCGCCCACCTGCCGGTTGTCCGCGACGTCCTTGAGGAGCCGGCGCATGATCTTGCCCGAGCGCGTCTTCGGCAGCTCCTCGACGATGTGGACGCGCTTGGGCTTGGCGATCGGCCCGATCTCGCGGCCCACGTGAACCCGGAGCTCCTCGACGGTGCCCTCGGTCTGCTCCTCGCCGCCGCGGAGGATGACGAAGGCGACGACCGCCTGGCCCGAGGTCTCGTCCTGCGCTCCGACGACGGCGGCCTCGGCGACGGCCTCGTGGGAGACGAGCGCGGACTCGATCTCCGCGGTCGACAGCCGGTGGCCGGACACATTCATCACGTCGTCGACCCGGCCGAGGAACCAGATGTCGCCGTCGTCGTCATAGCGTGCTCCGTCGCCGGCGAAGTACATGTTCTCGAACCGCGACCAGTAGGTGTCCTTGAAGCGCTCCGGGTCCCCGTAGATGCCGCGCAGCATCGCCGGCCACGGCTCGGTGATGACGAGGTAGCCCGCGACGTTGCGCTCGACCGGTTCGCCGGTGTCGTCGACGACGGCCACGGAGATGCCGGGCAGGGCGCGCTGCGAGGAGCCGGGCTTGGTGGCGATGACGCCGGGCAGCGGGGCGATCATGTGCGCGCCGGTCTCCGTCTGCCACCAGGTGTCGACGATCGGGCAGCGGTCGCCGCCGATGACGCGGCGGTACCACATCCACGCCTCGGGGTTGATCGGCTCGCCCACGCTGCCGAGCAGGCGCAGCGAGGACAGGTCGTGCTCGGCGGGGATCTCGTCGCCCCACTTCATGGCGGTGCGGATGGCGGTGGGCGCGGCGTAGAGGATCGTCACGCCGCGCTTCGCGACGATCTCCCACCAGCGGCCGCGGTGCGGGGTGTCCGGGGTGCCTTCGTACATCACCTGCGTGGCGCCTGCCGCGAGCGGACCGTAGGCCACGTAGGAGTGGCCGGTGACCCAGCCGACGTCCGCGGTGCACCAGAACACGTCGGTCTCCGGCTTGATGTCGAACACCGTGCGCATGGCGAACGCGTTCTGCGTGATGTACCCGCCGGAGGTGTGGAGGATGCCCTTGGGCTTGCCGGTGGTGCCGGAGGTGTAGAGGACGAAGAGCGGGTTCTCGGAGTCGAAGGATTCGTACTCGTGGGTGTCGGGCTGCGCGGCGAGCGCCTCGGCCCAGTGGAGGTCGCGCTCGGCGTCGAAGGCGACGTCCTCGCCGGTGCGCTCGACGACGAGCACCTTCTCCACCGGGGTGTCCCCGCCGGCGAGCGCCTCGTCCACGGCGGGCTTGAGAGCCGAGGGCTTGCCGCGCCGGTAGCCGCCGTCGGCGGTGATGACGACCTTGGCCTGGACATCGAGGATGCGGGAGCGCAGGGCGTCGGAGGAGAACCCGCCGAACACCACGGAGTGGGCGGCGCCGAGGCGCGCGCAGGCGAGCATCGAGATCACGGCCTCCGGGATCATCGGGAGGTAGATCGCGACCCGGTCGCCCTGCACCACACCGAGCGCTGCGAGCGCGTTCGCCGCGCGGCTGACCTCGCGCTGGAGGTCGGCGTAGGTGATCGTGCGGGTGTCGCCAGGCTCGCCCTCGAAGTGGATGGCGACGCGGTCGCCGTGGCCGGCCTCGACGTGGCGGTCGACGCAGTTGTAGGCGACGTTGAGCTTCCCGCCGACGAACCAGCGGGCGAACGGGGGGTCGGACCAGTCGAGGGTGTCGGTGAAGTCGGTGTCCCAGGAGATGAGCTCGCGGGCCTGCTCGGCCCAGAATCCCAGGCGGTCCGCGGCGGCCTCGTCGTAGAGGGCGGCGGTGGCGTTGGCCTGCGCTGCGAACTCCGCGCTCGGCTCGAACGTCTGTTCCTCGCCGTGCTGCCGGTCCTGTGATGTCGTGTTCGTCATGCTTCCCTCCGACGGTGAGAGTGAGAGGCCCGGGGTACCCGCGCTCACGCCCCGGCGGCGTTGCCGGGCACGTTCGCACTGTACAACGAGTCCCGGACACGGGTTAAGCCCGCACACGGTTCCCGAACGGCCGTCGGGTCGGATCGGGTCCCGCTCCCGAGGTGCCCTCCCGCGAGTGCGGAATCCGGGCCTGGGTGCCGCATCCGGTGTGCAAGACTCGGGGTAGTTTGTCAGGATGTGAGCGAGAACGTCCCGGGACCGGTCACGGCCGCCGGAAGCCTCCGAAGGAGTTTCGAACGATGAGCACCCCCTATCAGCCCTCCGGCTCCGAGCCGCAGTGGGGCCAGCAGCCCGGTCCCTACGGAGCACCCGGTCCCCAGTCCTCCGGCGCCCAGCAGCCGGGCCCGTACGGTGCGCAGCCCGGAACTCCGGGCCCGCAGTCCGACGTCCACGGTGACCAGACCGGCGGCCCCGGCCCAGCGTACGGTTCCCAGGCGGGACAGGCGTACGGTTCGCAGCCCGCCGGGCAGTACGGCTCCCAGCCTGCCCAGGCCTATGGCTCCCAGCCGGGACAGGCGTATGGCTCACAGCCTGCCGGACAGTATGGTTCCCAGCCCGGTCAGGCCTATGGTTCGGGTCCAGTGCAGGCCTACGGCTCCCAGCCGGGTCCCTACGATGCTCAGCAGGCCGGTGGTCCCGCCGGCTACGGCCAGCCCGGCTACGGCCAGCCCGGTTACGGGCAGGCGGGTTACGGGCAGGCGCCGGTCAAGGAGAAGAAACCCGGCGCCGGGATCATCGGTCCGCTCACGCTGCGCGACATCCTCCTTCTCGTCGGCTCCCTGTTCGCGCTCATCGCACTCGTCACCCCGGTGCTCGGATTCGCATTCGGCGAGGGCTTCCGGGAGAGGACATGGATCTGGTCCTGGATGCCGAACTTCTCCTGGAATGGATTCGCCCTGATGTGGCTCATCCTCGGCATGCTGACGATCCTCGCCGCCGGAATCCTCACCCTGCTCAACAAGGTGGTCCGCGGCTTCCCGCAGCGGATCGGCTCGCTCAGCCCCGATCAGCTCATCGCGGTGCTCACCGCCGTGGGCTTCGCGACGAACTTCCTCGTCCTCGTCACCTCGGTGCAGCATTTCCACGTCGGCGGATGGTTCGCCTTCCTCGGTTCGCTCATCGCGTTCTTCGCCGGGGTGCTCACCGTGATCCCGTTCCTCGGCTCCGAGTTCACCGCCCGCGCCGAAGCGCCCGCCCACCCCAAGGCCCGCCCGGTCACCCGCAGCACCGCTGCGAACGCCGGCGCCCAGCCCTACGGTTCCGCCCCGCAGGCCTATGGCCAGCAGGGCCAGCAGGGCCAGCAGGCGCACGGCCAGCAGGGCGAGTCGGCGCAGGGCTTCGGGGCACTCGGCCACAGCGGCGCAGTCGCCGGCGACCAGTACGGCTCCGGTCCGGCGGGCAACCAGTACGGCCCGGGCACTGCCGGCCAGCAGTACGGTTCCGGTCCGCAGGGCTACGGTTCCGGTCAGTTCGGCGTCGACGCCCAGCACCAGGCTCAGCCCTACGGCTCCGGCCCCGTCGGCCAGCAGTACGGCTCCGGCCCGGAGGGATACGGGCAGCAGGCGCAGGGCCAGCAGTTCGGATCGGGCCCGCAGGGTGCCTCTGCTCCTGCACTCTCCGACGCCGCGCCGAGCTTCGGTGCGGTCGCCGGAGGAGGCGCGGTGGGCGCAGGTGCCGCCGCAGGATCGGGCGCGCCGGACTCCGACGGCCCGGTGCAGCAGGTGTCGGGCGATGACCAGGCCTATCTCGGCCGTCGCTCGGCCGACGCCCCGGCGCACGCCCAGAACGAGCCCACCCAGTCCTTCATGTCCGGCGGCTTCTCGCGCGACGCCGAGGCGGACACCGGCTCTCCGGGGTACGGCAGCGGTTCGACCGCGGCCGGTGCCGCCGACGCCCGCCCGGAGACCGACGGCTCCGTTCCCGCAGCCGACGGTGCACTCGCCGACGACTTCGCAGTGACCGATGGGGCGACCGCCGAGGCCCCTGCAGGAGACCGCGAGACCTCCGGCAGCGGTGGCTCCGCGGAAGACCCCACGACCGACTCGTCGACCACCGACGCCCCGACTGCCGATACCGGCACCGACGGCGAGTCCACGGCGATGATGTCGGCCGCAGACCTGCAGAACGCCACCGGCGAAGGCGACCCCGCGCCGGAGTCGGCTTCGCCCACCGGCGACTCCGCCCCGGCACCCGCCGTCGGTGAGAGCACCTCGGCCGCCACCTCGGCGGACGACACCGCGCGCCAGGGCTGGGAGAAGCCGGGTGCCCCAGAGCAGGCGCAGCGCGAGGCCGCCGAGGAGCCCACCCAGTGGTTCAAGGCCTTCGACTACTCGGAGAAGGGCTTCACCCGGATCGAGGACACGGACGCCACCGCCGTTGATTCCACCGCGCCCGCCGGTGGGGACCAGGCCCAGCAGTCGCAGTACGGATACCAGGCCGCCCAGCAGGACCAAGCCGCCCAACAGGACCAGCAACAGGACCAAGCCGCCCAGCAGGACCAGGCACAGCAGGACCAGGCGCAGCCGGTCCAGCAGGCCTTCTGGTTCGCCGTGCCGGAGCCCCGCGACGCCGTCGACCCCGCGACCGGGTTCCCGGCGTTCACCGTCACCCCCGGTGAGTGGTTCCTCGCGCTGTCGGACAACGGCGGGGAGTTCACCGTCCGCAACACCGACGGCCGCGAAGGCATCCTCCGCAACACCGAGGGCATCCAGCGTGGCTGAGCATGAGTGAGCTCGGCTCCGCGCTGCGTGCCCTGGCCGCTCTCGACCCGGTGGACGAGGCCGTGACCAGGGCACGCAATGCGTGCACGGAGCTGCGCTGGCACAACGCGCTGCGCAAGCGGATGCCCGAGTGCCGCGTCGAATCCACGGTGCGCGCCGCCCGCGCCTCGTCCGCGCTCGAGGGTGCCCGCTATCCCATCGCCTACGTGCGCGAGGTGATCGGCGCCGGGCGCGAGGTGCCCGATGACATGTCCGGCACCCAGCTGTCCGCCGCCGTGCGCGTCGCCGCGGTCGCCCAGGAGTACTCGGAGCGGCCCGACGCGCTGCGCGGCGGGCTCGCTCACATCCTCTCCAAGCTCTCGCTCGCGGCCGGCGCCGGTCTCGTGCCCGACGAGCAGCTCGGCCGCCCCCGGCTCGCCGGCGAGGTGCCCGGCGACCTCGGCGGGCTGCCGCCGGCCCCGGGGCCCGAGGAGCTCGCCGACCGCCTCGGGCAGCTCGACGCGCTGCTGGCCGACCCGACCCTGCCCGGACTCGTCGTCGCCGCGATCCTCCAGGGCGAGATCATCGCCCTGCGCCCGTTCGTGATCGGCAACGGGCTCATCGCCCGCGCCCTGTTCCGGATCCAGCTCGTGTCCTCCGGCGTCGACCCCACCGGGGTGGGCGTGCCCGAGGCCGCGTTCCTCTCCGATGTGCAGGGCTACGGCCAGGGCGGGGCGGCCTACACCTCCGGTTCCGACGTGCCCGGCTGGATCGTCTCCTGCGCCACGGCTGTGGAGAAGGGCGCCGGGGAGGGCCGCACCGTGTGCCAGGCCGTCCAGTCCGGGAAGATCCCGCAGAACATCTGACCAGTGACGACACCGCGCGGTTCGTCCTCAGGTCACAGGCCGTCGACGTGAGGTCACAGGTCGCTCGCTGGCGCCGGTCCGTCCACAGGTCGGTGGTCCCGGCGTGCGCCTCGGCGGCCGTCGGCGCACCGTGGGAGCATGCCCCGCATCGCGCTCCTCACCCAGCTCCCCAGCCTCGTCGACCACTGCGCAGCGATCGCCGACAGCATCGGCATCACCCTCGACGTGCTCGCCCCGCAGTCCGGCGGGTGGCAGGGCGCCGTCCTCATCCTGCTCGGTGAGGACGTCGTCGACCCGCCCCAGGCCGCCGGCGTGCCCACCGTGCTCATCGCCCCGGCCGAGGCGCACGACGCCTGGTCGAACGCCGCCCGGCTCGGCGCGGACCACGTCGCCCTCCTGCCGGCGGCCGGGGAATGGCTGACCCAGCGGATGATCACCGCGGTCGAACCCCCGGCCGCCCCGGCCACGACGATCGGCGTCGTCGCCGGGTCCGGCGGGGCGGGCGCCTCGGTGCTCGCCTGCGCGCTCGCCCGGCAGGCCGCCGGCCAGTCGACCGCGACCGTCCTCCTCGACGCTGACCCGTTGGGCGGGGGCCTCGACCTCGTGCTCGGCTGCGAGGACATCCCGGGGCTGCGCTGGCCGGCGCTGACCGCCTCGAAGGGCCGACTGCGGCCCTCGACGCTGACGCAGGCGCTGCCGCGCTTCGACGAGCTCGCGATCCTGTCCTGGGACCGGGAGGGCCGTGAGGAGCTCACCGGGGAGGTGTTCGACGCCGTCCTCACCGCCTCCCAGCAGGCCTTCGACCTCGTCATCGTCGACCTGCCCCGCCACGCCCCGGCCGCGTGGGCGCGCGCCTGCCACCACCTCGTGCTCGTCACCCCGGCCCGGGTGCGCGCCGCGGTCGCCGCCGCCCGCGTCGCCCGCCGGCTCGCCGAGGTCCACCCCGGGGTGCGCCTCGTCGTGCGGGAGTCCGACCGGTTCGGCCTCGACCCGCACCTCGTCGCCGACACCATCGGGCTCGACCTCGCCGGGACGCTCACCGACGACGGCGGGCTCGCCGCCCGGATCGACCGCGGGGAGGGGATCCCCGCCGGCCGCACCCGCCTGGGCCGGTTCGCCGAGGACCTCCTCGCAGACCTCCTCGCCCTCGATGCGGCGGCCGGGATCGCCTCATGAGCGAGTGGATCGAGCCCGCCCTCATCGCCGAGGTGCGCGACCACCTGCTCGAGAACCCGGGGCCGGTGACCGCCTCAGCCGTGGCCACCGCCGTGCAGCGCACCGGCCGGGTGCTCGGCGCCGGCGCCCTGCTCGAGCTCGTGTCCCGGATCTCCGCGCAGCTCGCCGGGGCCGGGCCGATCCAGCCGATCCTCGACGCGCCGGGCACCACCGACGTGTTCGTCAACGGCCCGCGCGACATCTGGGCCGATCGCGGGGCGGGTCTCGAACCGGTGCCGATCTCGCTCGGCACCGAATCCGACGTCCGGGCGCTCGCCGTCCGGCTCGCGGGGCTGGGCGGCCGCCGTCTCGACGACTCGAGCCCGCTCGTCGACGTCCGGCTGCCCGACGGGGTGCGTCTCAACGCCGTCATCCCACCGCTGTCCGGGGACACCACCGTGCTGTCCTTCCGCGTTCCGCGCGCCTCCGGCTTCCGCCTCGACGAACTCCTCGCCGACGGGTTCGTACCGGCGCCGGCCCACGAGCTGCTCCTCGAGGTGCTCGCCCGGAGGGCGAACTTCCTCATCTCCGGGGGCACCGGCTCGGGCAAGACCGTGCTCCTCGGTGCGCTGCTCTCCGAGGTCGCCGCGGATCAGCGGCTGCTCGTCGTCGAGGACTCTCGCGAACTCCTCATCAGCCACCCCCACGTCGTGCAGCTCGCCGCCCGGCAGAGCAACGTCGAGGGCGTCGGCGAGGTCGCGATGACCGACCTCGTGCGCAATGCGCTGCGGATGCGCCCCGACCGGCTCGTCGTCGGCGAGTGCCGCGGTGCGGAGGTCCGCGACATGCTCACCGCGCTCAACACCGGGCACGAGGGCGGGTGCGCGACGATCCACGCGAACACCGCGCAGGCCGTCACCGCCCGGCTCGAGGCGCTCGGCGCGCTCGCCGGGATGAGCCCGGCGGCTGTGCGGTCCCAGATGGCGACAGCGATCGACCTCGTCATCCACGTCCGCCGTGAGGGAAACACCCGCGGCATCGCGCAGATCGCGGTGCCCGCCGCGGACCGCGACACCCGGATCGAGATGCTGCCGGTGTGGGACGCCGGAGACGGATTCTCCGAGGCGGGAGTGACGGCAGTGCGCCGGCTCCTCGAGCAGCGGGCCGCGACGTGAACCCGGTCGTGGACTGGAGGGAGGCGCGATGAGCTGGCAGCTGGGTCTGGTCACCGGGCTGCTCGTCGGCTGCGGGTACTGGCTGCTCGCCGATCCCGCCGGTGCCCGGCGTCTGCGCGCGCTGACCTCGCCGCGCCCCCGCGCGAGCGCGCCTCGGCGCCGGCGCACCCCGGAGGACCGGCACGCCGCCGCGGTCGCCGTCGTCGACCGGGCCGTCGAGCTGCTCCGCGTCGGGATGCCGCCATCCGTCGTCATGGCCCAGCTCGCCGGGCTCGCCGAGGATTCCGACCTCGAGCAGGCACTGCTGCGGATGAGCCGCTCGCTCGAGCTCGGTGACCCGCCGCACGAGGCGATCCGCCGTCACACCGGCTCTCTCATCCCGGCAGCGGCCGAGGTGTTCGACGGGATGGCGGCCGTGTGGTTCGTCGCGGAGACCGCCGGGGCGCCGGCCGCCGACATGCTCGCCCGCTACGGCGACACCTGCCGGGAGAAGGCCGACTCCGCCCGTGACAGAGCCGTGGCGCTCGCCGGGCCCGCCTCGACGGTCAAGGTCCTCACCTGGCTGCCGCTCCTGTCACTGGGACTCGGACTGCTCATCGGGACCGACCTCGCCGCGCTCCTGTCCTCGGTGCCCGGGCTCATCAGCCTGGGCGGGGGAGCGGTGCTGCTCCTCGTCGGCCGGCTGTGGATGCGGTCTCTGCTGCGGAGGGCGACGGCATGATCCTCCTCATCGCAGCGGTGGCCGGGCTGCTCGTCGGCTGCGGCTGGTGGCTGTTCGATCCCGGCGCGGACACCCGGCTGAAGTCCCTTCTCGGGGCACCGCGGGGCGGTCGTGGGAAGAGCGTCGGGGATTCGGACCGGGGCCGAGGTGCGCGCAGCGGTGCAATGGGAAGTCGGGTCGCGGAAGGCTCGGGCGAGAGGGTGGCGGGTGCCGGAGAGCCGGGCCCGTCGCCGACCTCGGCGATGAGTGCTGTGGACGCGCTCGCCTTCGACCTCGACCTCGTCTCGATCTGTCTGCAGACCGGGTTGCCGACGGAGCGGGCGCTGTCGCTCGCCGCAGCCGCCGGGGGCGACCGGACCGGGCTCGACCGGCTCGGCCGGTCCCTTGCGCTCGGGGAGATCGACGACTCGAACGAGGAGCTCGCCGCGGTCAGCCGGCTCGTCCTCTTCTCCCGCTCCACCGGCGTCGCACTCGCCCCGCTGCTGCGCGGCCTCGCCGGGGACCTGCGGTGCGCGGAGCACCGGCGGCGGCAGATCGCGGCCGCCCGCCTGGGTGTCGAGCTCGTCGTGCCGCTCGGTGTGTGCGTGCTCCCGGCGTTCCTCCTGCTCGGCGTCGTCCCGGTGGTCCTCAGCCTCGTCGACGACCTCGGAGTGCTCTTCGGCTGAGCCGGGCCCGCGGCGGCTGGTCACAGGGGCTCCCGCGGCTGCGACCTCCGGCCTGTGGACAGCCCGCCGCCATCCACAGGCGCAGATGGGCTCTGGTCCGCGGTGCGGCGGCGGCAGAGGATCGGAGGACCATCGGATCTCACGGAAAGGACCCACGATGGACACCACCGCACACACCCCGACGACCACCCCACCCGCAGACGACCCCGCCGCGGCACTCGTACCGACCCGCAGCGCAGCACTCGCCGTGCTCGAGGACGACCGCGGAGCGACGACAGCGGAGTACGCGATCACCACGCTCGCAGCCTGCGGCTTCGCCGCGCTCCTCGTCGTCGTCCTCAAGTCCGACCCGATCAAGGAGGCGATCACCGGCGTGATCTCCACCGCCCTCGGACTGGGGGCCTGAACCGATGTCGGCCGCCCGTGATGACCGCGGTGCCGCGACCGCGGAGTTCGCCATGCTCATGCCCGCGCTCGTGCTCCTCATCGCGCTCATCACGGGTGCCGGCACGATCGGCCTGTCCCAGCTGCGCGCCCACGACGCCGCACGCGCCGCCGCCCGGGAGGCCGCGCGCGGCGAACCCGAACGCACGGTGCGCCACGAGGCGACGGAGAAGGCCGGTGACGGATCCACGGTCGCCGTCCGCCACGAGGGCGGGTACACCACGGTCGAGGTCACGCTGCCGCTGCCGGAAACCCTGCGCTTCGTCCAGGAATCGGTGAGCGCCACCGCCACCGCGCGGACGGAGGGCATCCGGTGATCCGGCCCGGGCACCTCCGCGACGACCGGGGCTCCTCGACGGTGCTCGCAGTGTCGCTCGGCGCAGCGGCACTCACCCTCGTCGCCGGCCTGGGGCTCGGCGCCCAGGCCTTCCTCGCCCACGCCCGCGCCGACGGTGCGGCTGACCTCGCCGCGATCGCCGCCGCCGATGCCGCCCGCGGCATCACCCCCGGTGACCCGTGCGAGATCGCCGCGGAGACCGCGGAGCGCAGCGGAGTGGAGGTCACCGAGTGCATCGCCCGGCCGGACCTCGGCACCGCGAAGGTCGTCACCGAGGTCGACCTCCCAGCTCCGCTCGGGAAGGTCAGCGCGACAGCGGTCGCCGGATCCCCGACCGGGGAGAGCAGGTGAGCGGGGTCTCAGCCGAGGAGTGCGCGCAGGATGCGCACCGCGCCGGCCTTGTCGAGCGGCTCGTTGCCGTTGCCGCACTTGGGCGACTGGATGCACGAGGGGCAGCCGGAGATGCACTCGCAGGACTCGATCGCCTCGAGCGTCGCCCGGTGCCAGTCGGCGAAGCAGTCGAAGCCCCGCTCGGCGAACCCGGCACCGCCGGGCTGTCCGTCGTAGACGAACACCGTCGTCATCCCTGTGTCGGCGTGCATCGCGGTCGACACCCCGCCCACGTCCCAGCGGTCGCAGCCGGCGAACAGCGGCAGCAGGCCGATCGCGGCGTGTTCGGCGGCGTGCACCGTGCCCGGCACGTCGGCACGCCCCACCTCGGCATCGGCGAGCAGCTCCGGCGGGGCCGTGAACCACACCGCCTGAGTGCGCAGAGTGCGCTCGGGCAGCTCGAGGGGGTGCTCGGCGAGCACCACCCCCGTGCGCTGCTGCCGCATCTGGTAGGCGACCACCTGGTCGACGACCTCGACCATCCCGGTGAACACCCGGGCGCCGGACGGCAGCGTGATCGACCGATCGGTCGACTCGATGCTGATCTCCGTCACCGACTTCGCCTGCGTCGAGTAGTCGACGCTCGCCGCCTCGACGAACGCCACGCGGGCGTCGAGGTCGAGCTCGCGCACGGTGAAGGTGCGCCCCTGGTGCATGTACACCGCCCCGGTGTGGCTCTGCGTGTGCGCCCCGGCGTCCTCGATCGTGCCGAGCAGCGCGCCGGTGGACTCCTCGACGATCCGCACCTGTCCGCCGCCGGAGCCGCGGATGTCGGTGAGCGCGGCGGCATCCTCGGCCTTCGCCCAGAACCAGCCTGCCGGGCGCCGCCGGAGCATGCGGGCCTCGGCGAGCGAGGCGAGGACCTGCTCCGCGGTGTCGCCGAACTGCGGCAGATCGGCCTCGGTGAGCGGGATCTCGGCCGCGGCCGCGCACAGGTGCCCGGCGAGCACGAACGGATTGCCGGGATCGATCACCCCGCCGTCCACGGGTGCGCCGAACACCGCCTCCGGGTGGTTGACCACATAGGTGTCGAGCGGGTTGTCGCGCGCGATGAGCACCGCCGCCCACTGCTGTCCGGCCCGGCCGGCGCGCCCGGCCTGCTGCCACAGCGAGGCGAGCGTGCCCGGCCAGCCGGCCATGACCACCGCGTCGAGACCGGCGATGTCGATCCCGAGCTCGAGCGCGTTCGTCGAGGCGACCGTGCGGAGCCGGCCGTTGCGCAGGCCGGTCTCGAGCAGTCGGCGCTCCTCGGGCAGGTAGCCGCCGCGGTAGGCGGCGACGGTGCGCGGCAGAGTGGAGTCGACGCGCGCCACCTGGTCGCGGACCGCCTCGGCGAGCGCCTCGGTGCCGCGGCGGGAGGCGATGAACGCGATCGAGCGGAAGCCCGCGCAGGTGAGGTCGGTGAGGAGGTCGGCGGACTCCGCGATCGTGCTCCGCCGGGATGCATCCGTGCCGGTGGGCTCCTGGGCCCGTTCCTGGTCAGTCCCCGGGGCAGGGCCGGGGACAGGTGTGAAGGCCGACTCCCGGGCGGATGGGCCGCGCGAGTCCGCGAACGGGTCGTGCCCCGGGCCACCGACGACGGCGGGATCAGGATCCTCCCATTCCAGGCCCCACGGCTCCGGCAGGAGGGGCGGCTCCCAGAGGACGAAGTCCCCGGCCGCCCGGGGCGAGGCGTCCTGGGTGATCGCGATCGCCTCGCGTCCGGTGATCCGGGCGAATGCCGCGGCGGGGTCGGCCATCGTCGCCGAGGCCCCGACGATCACCGGGTCGGCGCCGTAGTGCCGGGCGACCCGCACCAGCCGGCGGAGGATCAGCGCGACGTGGGAGCCGAACACCCCGCGGTACCGGTGCGCCTCGTCGACGACGATGAAGCGCAGCGTCTTGAACCAGCGGGTGAAGTACCCGTGCCGCGGCAGCACCGAGCGGTGGAGCATGTCCGGGTTCGTGAACAGGACGTTCGCGTGCTTGCGCGCCCAGGCCTTGTCCGCCTGCGAGGTGTCGCCGTCGAAGGTGCCCGGCCGCAGGCCCCGCAGCACCACCGAGCGGAGCTTCTCGTACTGGTCGGCGGCGAGCGCCTTCGTCGGGGAGAGGTAGAGCGTCGTCGCCGCGCGGGTGGGGATCTCATCCCGGGTGCGGACCACCGAGTCGAGCACCGGCAGCCAGAACCCCAGGGACTTGCCCGAGGCGGTGCCGCTGGCGATGACCACGTCCTCACCCCGGTGTGCCGCGTCCGCGGCCGCCACCTGATGCGTCCACGGCCGGTCGATGCCCGTCGACCGCAGGGCTGCGACCACCTCGTCGTCCGCCCACTCCGGCCAGTCCGCAGTGGTGCCGACGCGGGCCGGGAAGTGCTCGATGTGCCGGATCCGGTCCTCGCGCGCCCCGAAGTCGCCGATGAGATCGAGGAGCGCGGAACGGGAGTCGGACATGGCGCACATTCTCCCACGGGCACCTGCGCCGAAGCAGCGGAGTCGACGGCTGGCGGCCGGGCGGATGTGCGACCACGTAGCCTGGTGCGGTGACTCCCTCGCCTGCCTCCGCGCCGCTGCCCCAGCCCGACGTCGCCTGCCTCCGTGCCCTCGCCGAGCGGCTCCGCGCCGCCCAATTCACCCCGGCCGGTCTGCGGGCACTGTGGGGCGTCGACGCCGACGCCGCGCTGCAGCGCAACAACGCGACCCCGGCCCGGCTCCGCCTCCGCGGGAGGAGCGAGCCGCAGGCCGTGCTGGCCGGGCTCTTCGTGCTCCGCGTGCCGCAGCCGGTCACCGCGGTGAGGGCCGCGCTCGGCGAGGAGCTCTGCGATGCCCTCACCGAATCCGGACTGTTCGTACAGATCGCCGGCACGGCCCCTGCGCTCGGTGCCGGGCTTCCCCTGGTCCGTGCTGCAGCGCCGGGTGCTGCGGGGGCGGGCGCCGCTGCTCGGAGTGATTCGAGCTCGGTCCCTGCGGCGCAGGACGACCCGGCCCCGTCCGCCGCCCGCCCGGCGGCCTCGCCGCCGCGGCTCATGTCGCGCCTGGCACTCACCCCCTACGCGGTGCCCACCGGGGTGCCGCGGGGGCAGCGCCCCGGCGATGAGACGGTGTGGCTGGTCTCCGACCACGGCACGCTCACCCAGTCCGAACCGGTGTCCGACGACTTCGTGCTCGGACTCGGCGGGGCCGGCCGGACGCTCGCGGAGATCACGCCGCGCCACCGTGTGCACTCCGCGCTCGACCTCGGCACCGGCTGCGGGATCCAGGCGATCCTCCTGGCCCGCCACGCCGACCGCGTCGTCGCCACCGACTTCTCGATCCGCGCCCTCCACCTCGCGGCGCTCACCGCGCAGCTCAACGGGGTTGAGGAGAGCATCGAGTTCCGGCTCGGCTCCCTGTTCGACCCGGTGCCGGAGTCCTTCGACCTCATCGTGTCCAACCCGCCGTTCGTCATCACCCCGCAGGGCCGCGACGGCCAGCTCGAGTACCGCGACGGCGGGATGGAGGGCGACGGGATCATGCGCACCCTCCTCGCCCAGACGCCCGGCCACCTGCGTCCCGACGGGCACGCGGTGTTCCTCGGCAACTGGGAGTACGGGCCGGACACCGTCGACCCCACCGGCTGGGTGGGCGACGCGCAGACCTCGATCATGGTCATCGAACGCGAGCGGCTCGACCCGGTGGCCTACGCGGAGACGTGGATCCGCGACGGGGGAGTCGCCCGCGCCACCCAGCGCTGGGCCGCCGACACCGAGGCGTGGCTCACCGATCTCGCCTCCCGGTCCGTCGATCGGATCGGGTTCGGGTGGGTGCGCATGCACCGCCTCCCCGACGAGGCCTCCGGGCTCGACGCGACGGCATCCGGTGCCGGGGCAGAAGCGGGCGCCGGTGCCGAGAACAGCGCCGCCGGAACCCCGGGCAGCGCCGCCGCAGTGCGGCATTTCGAGGAGCTCGATCAGCCACTCGGCGCGAACGCCGCTGGTATCGCCGCACACCTCGACACCCGCCTGGCGATGCTCGAATGGCTCGCCGCGGCCGACGACGCCGAGCTCGCGGAGACCGCGTTCGTCCGCTCCGGGGACGTCACCGAGCACCGGCATTTCATGCCGGGCCAGGAGGCGCCGACGATGATCACGATCGAGCAGGGCACCGGCTTCGCACGGACCTTCTCCTCGGACGCTGCGCTGTCCGGGTTCCTCGGCGTGGCCGACGGCTCGCTCACCCTCGGCGCGGTGGCCGCCGCGCTGTCCGGCCTGCTCGAGGTCGAGGAGTCCGCGCTGCGCGCCCAGCTCATCGGCCAGGTCCGCACGCTCGTGCCCGCCGGAGTCGTCTACCCGCAGGTGTGAGGGTCGGGCCGGCCGGTGAAAGCTGATGGATGATGTTCGACGGCTCGTGCAAGAGGTTCGATACTCGCACTGCCGGTCGGGTTCGTGGCCTGCGTTATTCTGCTTGCTGGAGCGCCCGCATCATCTGCTCTGGCCTTAAAGCTCGGAAAGCGATTCTTGACCCGCGCGCCGACGGGGATTGGCTGCAGCACCGACGCCACTACCCCGCTCCGCCTCCCGCCCGGACCCTGCACATCGACATGTGAGACGGTAGAAGAGGCAAGTGCTACATTTCTCAGAGTTTCTCACCAGCAACCGCGGGACTGCCCGACGGACGCGTCGGCGACAGTCGCCCATGAAAGGACCGCAGTGGCATCCTCCACCTCGCAGCCGCGCCGACTCGTCATCGTCGAGTCGCCGACCAAGGCCCGCACGATCGTGGGATACCTGGGTGACGGCTACGACGTCGAAGCCTCCGTGGGCCACATCCGCGACCTCCCGCAGCCCTCCGAGCTGCCCGCCGACATGAAGAAGGGGCCCTACGGCAGGTTCGCCGTCGACGTCGACAACGGCTTCGCCCCCTACTACCGCGTGGACCCGGGCAAGAAGAAGAAGGTCTCCGAGCTCAAGGCCCTCCTCAAGGACGCCGACGAACTCTTCCTCGCCACCGATGAGGACCGGGAGGGCGAGGCGATCGCCTGGCACCTCCTCGAGGTCCTCAAGCCCAAGATCCCGGTCAAGCGCATGGTGTTCCATGAGATCACCCCCGAGGCGATCGCCCGGGCGCTCGAGAACACCCGCGAGCTCGACACCTCGCTCGTCGACGCGCAGGAGACCCGCCGCATCCTCGACCGCCTCTACGGCTACGAGGTCTCCCCGGTGCTGTGGCGCAAGGTCAACCGCGGCCTGTCCGCCGGCCGCGTGCAGTCCGTGGCGACCCGCCTCGTCGTCGAGCGCGAGCGCGAGCGCATGGCGTTCGTGTCCGCCGACTACTGGGACCTCGACATCGACCTCGCGGTGCCGGGCAAGGGCAATGCCTTCTCCGCCCGTCTCGCCACCTACCACGGCACCAAGGTCGCCAGCGGCCGCGACTTCGACGACGCCGGCAAGCTCAAGGGCAAGAGCGACGTCGTCGTGCTCGACGAGGAGACGGCGACCGCGCTCGCAAACACCCTCAACACCACGGCCAAGGACCGGCTCACCGTCTCCGCGCTGGAGACCAAGCCCTACTCCCGCCGACCCGCCGCCCCCTTCACCACCTCGACCCTGCAGCAGGAGGCCGGCCGCAAGCTGCGCCTGTCCTCCCGCCAGGCGATGCGCGTGGCCCAGTCGCTCTACGAGAACGGCTACATCACCTACATGCGCACCGACTCCTCGGCGCTGTCGGGCCAGGCGGTCTCCGCCGCCCGCCGTCAGGTCGCGGAGCTGTACGGTCCCGAATACGTGCCGGACACGCCGCGCATGTACTCCGGCAAGCAGAAGTCAGCGCAGGAGGCGCACGAGGCGATCCGACCCGCCGGCGACTCCTTCCGTACGCCCGCCCAGGTGTCCGGGAAGCTCTCCGGCGACGAGTTCCGCCTCTACGACCTCATCTGGAAGCGCACCGTCGCCTCCCAGATGGCCGATGCCAAGGGCAAGACGGCCACGATGCGGATCACCGCCGACCTCGGTGAGGACAAGACGGCGGGCTTCACCGCCTCGGGCACGGTCATCACCTTCCGCGGGTTCCTCGCCGCCTACGAGGAGGGCAAGGACGTCGACCGCTACGACACCGGGGCCGGCGAATCGCGCCTGCCCGAGGTGTCCGAGGGCCAGCAGCTCACCGTCGATCGCGCCGAGGCCGCCGGCCACACCACCGCTCCGCCGCCGCGCTACACCGAGGCGAGCCTGGTCAAGACGATGGAGGAGCTCGGGATCGGGCGCCCCTCGACCTATGCCGCGATCATCTCCACGATCCAGGACCGCGGCTACGTCCGCACCCGCGGCAACGCGCTCGTCCCCACCTGGGTCGCGTTCTCCGTCGTGCGGCTCCTCGAGCTCCACTTCCGCGGGCTCATCGACTACCAGTTCACCGCCGGCATGGAGTCCGACCTCGACCGGATCGCCTCCGGCGAGGAGGACCGCAACGACTGGCTGACCGCGTTCTACTTCGGCGACCGGACCGAGGACCATCCCGGTCTCAAGCCGACCGTCGACGACCTCGGCGACATCGACGCCCGCGAGATCAACACGATCGAGATCGCCGAGGGCATCGACCTGCGGGTGGGCCGCTACGGCCCCTACCTCGAGGTGGCGCAGGACGGCGAGGATCCCAAGCGCGTGTCGGTGCCGGAGGACCTCGCCCCCGACGAGCTCACCGCGGAGAAGGCCCGCGAACTCATCGTCAGCCACGGCGACGGGGACCGCGAGCTCGGCACCGATCCGGAGACCGGGCACACGATCGTCGCGAAGTCCGGTCGGTTCGGCCCCTACGTCACCGAGGTGCTGCCCGAGGCCGAGGAGACGAAGGGCCGCAAGAAGGTCAAGCCGCGCACGGGCTCCCTCTTCAAGTCCATGGACCTCGCGACCGTCGACCTCGAGCAGGCGCTCAAGCTGCTGAGCCTGCCGCGCGAGGTCGGGACCGACGCCGAGGGGACGGTCATCACCGCGCAGAACGGCCGCTACGGGCCCTACCTCAAGAAGGGCACCGATTCGCGCTCGCTCACCGAGGAGGAGCAGATCTTCTCGATCACCCTCGACGAGGCGCTCGAGATCTACTCCCAGCCCAAGCAGCGCGGCCGCCGCGCCGCCGCACCCCCGCTCAAGGAGCTCGGCGAGGACCCGGAGTCGAAGAAGCCGGTCGTCGTCAAGGACGGGCGGTTCGGGCCCTACGTCACCGACGGGGACACGAACGCGACCCTGCGCAAGGACGACTCCGTAGAAGGCATCACCCCGGCGCGCGCCTTCGAGCTCCTCGCGGAGAAGCGGGCCAAGGGTCCGGCGAAGAAGAAGACGACCGCGAAGAAGGCCCCGGCCAAGAAGACCGCCGCCAAGAAGCCTGCCGCGAAGAAGTCGACGACGGCCAAGAGCACGGCGTCGAAGACGGCAGGCTCGAAGACCACGGCTGCGAAGAAGCCGGCGGCCAAGTCGACGACGGCGCGGACCACCGCGGCGAAGAAGACGACTGCGAAGAAGGCCACGGCGACGAAGTCGACCGGCAAGCCGACCACCGCCTGATCCGAACTGCGCGGTATCCCGAACCGAGCGCGCAATTGCGCGTCCGGTTTCGGATACCGCGCAGTTCGCGTTCTCCTGCCGCGTGACCGGCCCGCGTGAGTCAGAGCCGGTGCTGCTCGACGTACCCCTCGGCGGCGCTCGCCTCGGCCGCGGTGAGGGTGCCCGGCTCCACGGTGAACCGCTCGGAATACGCGGTGCGGAATGCGGCCTCGACGGCATCGGCGGTGACGTCCGGGTGCACCTCGCTGATCGCCCCGCCGGTGGCCGGATCCCAGTCGACGCCGAGTGCTGACTGGATGTCGGTGAGCACCGCGCGGATCGGATCCGGGTCGGCGACGACGACGGAGGACGAGAACAGCCAGCCGCTGTGGGTCACCCGCTGGGCGGTGCCGATCGCCTTGATCCGACCGGCGACGTTGACGCTGTGCTCGCCCGGGCAATACTCGCCGGGGATCTCGCCGAGCCGCGCATCGACGCCCAGACCCCGGAGGATCGCGGTGTACCAGTCGCCGAACCCGGTGAACCGCTCCTGCGTGCCGGACAGCAGACCGGCGGCGGGCTCGAGGTGGTCGATGACGAGGCTGTCGCGGTGGTAGACGGCCACCCGACCGCCCAGTGAGCGCAATACCGGGGTGAACCCGTGGTCGCGGGCGGCGGCCACCGCAACGGGGAAGCCGGGGAGGAACCGGTCGCGGGCGCCGAACGCAGCCGTGGGCTCCGGACGGTAGATGCGCAGCACACCTGCCCGGCGGCCGGCCTTGACCTCGTCGAGGAGCGCGCGCGCCTGTGCGAGCGCGATGGTCGGGTCGGGGGAGACGTCGTTGAGGGCGGTGAGCGTGATCGGCACCCGTCCAGGATAGGCGCGAATCCGACAGTCGGCTGTGACGCCGTGTCCGTGCCGGGTCGTAGAGTGGATGGCGTGAATACTACGGATCACCGCTCTGCCTCCCGGCCGGATTCCGCAGCGCCCCCGGCCTCCCTCGGCCCGGTCGCCGTGGAGGTCACCGGGTGGATGGTGATGTTCGCTCTCACCGCGCTCGCCTTCGGGATCGCCGGTCTCCACGGGGTCCGGCGGGTGCTCGACCCGGGCGCCGCGCACCGGATCGCGGAGTCCTTCGCGGACACCTCCTTCTCCCTGCCGCAGGCCGCCGGCGCCCTGCTCGTCGTGTTCGTGCTCGTCGCCGCCGGGGTGTTCGTCCCGCACTCGGTGTTCAGCAGGCTGAGCACACCGGCCGGCCGTGGTCTGCTTGCCGGCGGGGCGGCCGCGACCGCCGTGGCATCGGTGTGCGTGTTCTTCTTCCCGGTCGTCTGGCTCATCTGGATCACCGCGCTGTTCCTCGGGATCACCACCGCGCTCCTCGTCCTCCAGGCCCCGCACCTGCACCGCAAGCCCTGGCGCACCGCCGGGGTCGCCGCGGTCCTGCTCCTGCTCACCACCTACGCCTTCCAGATCGTCGGCGGCACCCAGGCCGGCATCAGCGGCGTGCGCTGGTACCTGCTCATCGGCGCGGTGCTGCTCTTCGTGTCCTCCGCCCTCGCCATGCGCGCACCCGCCGGTGCCGGAGACCCGGTCACCGGGGCGTTCCCCGCCGGGCCGGCCGGCCAGGCGCTGCGCGGTCCCACCCCGATCGCCCGGCCGTGGGCGTGCTACCTGCTCTTCGGCGTGCTCGGTGCCGTCCTCGCCCTCGCGCAGCCCGCAGTGGCGGACCACCGGTTCGGGCAGGCCGGATTCGCCGTCATCGTGTGCGCCGCGTTCCTCGGCTGGGCGGTCGGCTACGAGGCCGGTCCGACCTTCGCCCCCGGCATGTCGCGCCCCCGCCTGACCTCCCTGGCACTGCTCACCGCCGGAGTGCTCACCCTGGCGCTCGGGATCATCGAGGAGCTGTCCGGCAAGGCCGTCCTCACCGCGATCGTCACCTTCGCCGTCGGCGTGGGCGTCCGCGCCCAGCGGTACGACTTCTCCCGCAGCATCGGGGTCGGCGCCGGCGTGGTCGCAGCGCTCCTGCTCACCATGCTCGACCTCGACACCGTCGTCGCGCTCAGCGAGAACGCCTCCTGGAGCATCAGCGCCACCACCGTGGCCTACTCCGTGGTCGGGCTGGTGGCGCTCGTCGGCGGCATCATCGCGCTCTTCACCTTCTCCCCGCACGGCATCCAGGGACTCGGCGTGGACCTCGTCCACGCCTTCCGCACCCCCGCGGTCGGCGCTGAACGGGCCGAGGTGCCCGCCGCCTCGGAACTCGCAGCCCACGCCACCGAGCACGTCACCGGGCCGGGATTCTTCATCGCCGTCGAGGGCGGGGACGGCTCGGGGAAGACCACCCAGATCCAGCTCCTCGACGAGCACCTGCGCGCCCGCGGCATCGGCCCGGTCGTCCTCACCCGGGAACCCGGCGGCACCGACGCGGGGCGCGCCATCCGCGAGGTCGTGCTCGGCGGCTCCGGGGTGGCGCCGCGCAGCGAGGCGCTGCTGTTCGCCGCCGACCGCGCCCACCACGTCGCCTCGCTCATCGGCCCGGCGCTCGAGCGCGGTGAGACCGTCATCACCGACCGCTACATCGACTCCTCGCTCGGCTACCAGTCGGCGGGCCGCGAGCTCTCCACCGAGGACATCGCCGGGCTGTCGCGCTGGGCCACCGAAGGCCTGGTGCCGCACCTCACGCTCGTCCTCGACATCGACCCGGAGACCGCCGCGCAGCGCACCGCCGCCCGCGGCGAGGAGAACCACCTCGACCGCGAGGACCTCGCCTTCCGCCGCCGGGTGCAGGAGGCGTTCCTGGTACTCGCCTCCCGCGAACCCTCCCGCTACGCCGTCATCGACGCGAACCGGGAACCTGCCGCCGTCGCCGCGGACATCGCCGCCGCTGTCGACGCGCACATGTCCTCCCGCGGCGACCACCGGTCGCAGAACCACCCGCACGCCGGAGGACTAGCCGCCCCTGGTGACACCGCACCCCGCGGCACTGGAGCTCCCGGCACAGCGCCCCGCGGCACTGCACCTTCCGACACCTCACTTCCCGGCACCGCAGGGCAGCGGCACGGCAGTGCAACCCAGCATCCCGGCAGCACAGCCCAACAGCCCGGTAACGCAGCCGAGCAGGCCGGTAACGCAGCCCAGTCCGGCCCATCGGCATCGGCGTCGCCGGTGCCTGCGCCTGCCTCGGACGAGGCGGAGACCACCGTGCTCGGCGCCCCACCGGCGGGCAGCGCCACTGCCGGCAGCGACCCGTCCGAAGCGGAGACCACGGTGCTGCCCGCCTCGGCCCCCGGCCGCGGGGTTCCCGGTGAGGACGACCCCACCACGGTCCTACCGCCGGCGGTCCCCGGCGGCACGGGGTTCGGTGAGGACGATCCCACGACCGTGCTCCCGGCCCGCCACGCGAACCGTTCGGCACCCGGCTCCCAGCCGCCGCTGGGATCCCGGGCGCCGGAGCCGAACTCGCACGCAGTGCCCCGGCAGCCCGCGGGCCCCGCGGCGAGCGAGACCGCTCGGATGCCGGTCGTCGACCCGGCTGCGGGAACCGACCCGGCTGCGGGAACCGGTCCGGCCGCGGGAACCGGCGGGGACGCTGCCGCCGATCCGGAGGCTGAGAACGCCCGGGAGATGCCGCTGCCGCACTTCCACCAGCGTGTGAGCCGCGACCGGCTCGTCGCACAGGCGGAGCTCGAGCGGCAGGCCCGCGAACGGCTCCGCCAGTCCCGCCTCCGCCGCTCCGGCCGGGAGCAGCCGCGCGACCGCGGCGGGCACGACCCGAACGGCGGCTCCCGGTGAGCGTCTGGGACGAGCTCGTCGGCCAGGACACCGCGATCGAGCAGCTCCGGCAGGCCGCCCGGGCCACCGACACCGGCGGCGCCTCGGCGGCGATGACGCACGCCTGGCTCATCACCGGCCCGCCCGGCTCCGGCCGCTCGAACGCCGCGCGCGCCTTCGCCGCCGCGCTGCTGAGCCCGGACCGCGGCGAATCCCGCAGCCCCGCCGCGCAGCGGGCACTCGCCGGGACGCACGAGTCGATGACGATCATGGCCACCCAGAAGTCCCTCATCACCATCGACGAAGTCCGCGAACTCGTGTCCCAGGCGCAGAGCGCCCCGGTGAACGCCCCGTGGCGGGTAATGATCATCGAGGACGCGGACCGGATGGCCGAACGCACCTCGAACGTCCTCCTCAAAGCGATCGAGGAGCCCCCGCCGGCCACGGTGTGGATCCTCTGCGCGCCGAGCCCGCAGGACGTGCTGACCACCATCCGCTCGCGCTGCCGCAGCGTCACTCTGCGCATCCCGCCCACCGAGGCGATCGCCGAACTCCTGCAGACCCGCGACGGCGTCGACTCCGAGACCGCACTGTGGGCGGCAGCCGCCGCGCAGAACCACATCGGGCGGGCCAAGCACCTCGCGACGAACGACGACGCCCGCACCCGGCGGGCCCGGATCCTCGACATCCCGCAGACGCTCACCTCGCTCGGCTCCACCGTGCGCATGGCCGGACGGATCGTCGAAGAGGCGACCGAGAGCGCCAAGGAGCGCTCCGCCGAACGCGACGCACACGAGCGCGCCGCCCTCCTCGAGACACTCGGGGTGGAACCGGGCAAGGCCGTGCCGCCCGCGGTGCGCGGACAGGTCAAACGGCTCGAGGAGGAGCAGAAGCGACGCTCCACCCGGGCGCGCAACGACGAGATCGACGCGATGCTCCTCGAGCTGCTCTCGCTCTACCGCGACGTGCTGCTGTGCCAGCTCGGACTCACCGAGGGCTGGATCAACCGCGGTGATGAGGAGCGGATCCGGGAGCAGGCAACTGCCTCGGACGCGCTGAGCACCCTGCGCCGGATCGACGTCATCGGGCAGGCCCGGACCCGGCTGAGCACGAACATGACCCCGCTGCTCATCGTCGAGGCCGCCTTCATCGGGCTGTCGAACCCCTGGCTCACCGCGGACTGAACGCACGCGGGCGCCGGAACGGGCCGGCCGGCACTCGCCCCACACCGGTTCAGTCGAGGATGAGCTCACCGACGAGGTCGCGGACGAGCTCGACCCGCCGTGGGATCCACGCCTTGACGGCGTGCTCGCTATCCGCGTGGGAGCCGCCGCCCACGGTGCCGAGGCCGTCGAGGGTGGGCACGCCGATCCCGGCGGTGAAGTTCCCGTCGGAGCCGCCGCCCACTGCGATCGACCGCAGCGGCGGGTGGCCGAGCCGGCCGGCGATCCGCTGCGCACGGCCGTAGAGGCCCATCGACTGGCGCGGTTCGAGCGGGGCGCGGTTGATGCCGCCGCGCAGCAGCAGGCGGGCGCTAGGGTGGACCGGTGTGAGCGAGCGGAGTGCGGCGTCGACGCGGAGCTGCTCGGTGACGTTCGTGGCGCGGGAGTCGATCCCGACCTTCGCGAGCGCCGGCACGGTGTTCGACGTCGTCCCGGAGTGGAGCACCGTCGGCACCACGGTGGTACCGGCCTTCGCATCGCCCATCTGCGCGATCCGCAGCACCTGGTGGGCCACCTCGGTTGTGGCGTTGATGCCCTTCTCCGGCTCGACGCCGGCATGCGCGGCGCGGCCGCGCACCTCGAGCTCGTAGATCGCGACCCCCTTGCGGGCGATCTTCACCGCCCCGTCGCCGCCGCCGCTCTCGAACACGAGTGCCGCGCGGGCGCCCTCCGCCTCGGCCTCGATGAGGGGGCGGGAGGTGAGCGAGCCGAGCTCCTCGTCGCCGGTGACGAGCAGGCTCACGCCCTCGAGCGTGGCGCCGCGCGCCTGCAGGGCGGCCAGTGCGTAGAGGGCGACGAGCACACCGCCCTTCATGTCGTCGGCGCCGGGCCCGCGGATGATGCCCTCGACGTCGGAGAACGGCAGGCGGCGGATCGTGCCGAGCGGCCACACGGTGTCGTGGTGGCCGATGAGCACCACGCGGCGCGGGCCCTCGCCGAACCGCCACAGCACGTGCGGGCAGCCCTCTACGGTGACGATGCGCGGGGCGACACCGAGCAGGTCGGTGCCGATCCGGGAGAGGAGGTTCGCCGAGCGGACGAGCGATGCCGGGTCCGAGGACGGCGATTCGCACTCGATGAGCTCCTCGAACTCACGGGTGAATCGCTGCAGATCAATGGCCACGACGGCTGGGTCCTTTCGGGGTGGGGCGCCATCCCACTCTACCGCCCGGGGTCCGGCAACCCGCGGTTTTGACCGGGTCCGAGCCGCCGGTTACCCTGTACTGGTTGCCTCCTTAGCTCAGTCGGCAGAGCGTCTTACTCGTAATAAGAAGGTCGCCGGTTCGATTCCGGCAGGAGGCTCGCACCCGAAGCCCCATCACCGCCCGGTGACGGGGCTTCGCCCGTTCCCGCACCCACTGCCGCCCCGACGCACAGCGGTCATTGCGACTACCACCGGACCGCTTTGTTCTCTAGGATCGGGGGAACAGACGTACGGCGAGGTCATTCCCGGTCCGCGCACCGGGAAGCGAGGTGGAACAATGCAGATCAACGGCGAGATCATCGTCGGCATCGACGGATCCCGCGCCTGCCGCGAGGCCGCGGCCTGGGCCCTCAAGGAAGCCCGCCACCACGGCGTCGGCGTGCGCCTCGTCTCCGTCGTCGCCCCGGGCGCACCCGGCGCTGCCCCCTCCGATGAGGCCCGCGCCGCCGCCCAGCAGGCGCTCGACTCCGTCGCCGCGCAGCTGAGCGAACTCCTGCCCGACGCCCGGTTCGACACCGTGCTCGAGACCGGCGACCCCGCCGAGGTGCTCGCCGCGCTGTCCGAGCGCGCCGGCCTCGTCGTCATCGGCCAGCACGGCTCCGACCAGCGCACCGGCGGGCGGATCGGCACGATCTCCTCCGGCTTGCCCGGCCACGCCCTGTGCCCCGTCCTCATCTACCGCGACACCGAGGCCAGTGAGTTCGACTCCGCCGACGCCCACGTCACCGGCGGGGGAGGGGTCGTCGTCGGCCAGGACACCTCGGACTACGCCGGTGTCGCCGCGCTCGACGCCGCCGCCTACGCCGCTAGCACCGGCGCGGAGCTCACCATCGTCGTCGTCACCACGCCGCTGCGCGACGACGCCCGGGTGCGCGCCCAGACCGAGCTCGACATGGCCTGGCTGCGCTCGCAGGTCCCCGGGCTGAGCGTGCGCACCGAGTTCGTCGAGGGCGACCCCGTCGACGTCCTCACCGAATGCTCTGCCGGCGCGGACCTGCTCGTCATGGGCAAGCGCGGCCTCGGCCGGTTCTCGAGCATGCGCGTGCAGCTGGGACGCACGAGCTCCCAGGTGCTCGACGCCGCGCAGTGCTCGCTGCTGCTCGTGCCCTTCCGCGACGACCCGGCGCTCGCGCACCGGCGCAGCGCCGACTGAGCCCCGGCTCGACCCTCGCGCCCCATGACACCTGCGTCCCCATGACATCGGATCTCACCGCGTTCCCGCGGCCGTCCCTCGCCGTCGACACCGCCACCTTCTCCGTGGCCGAGGGGGCCCTCCACGTCGTGCTCGTCACCGACCGGCACGGCCGGCTCGTGCTCCCCGGGACCTTCGTCCACGAGCGTGAGCGCCTCGCCGCCGCAGTGCTGCGCAGCCAGGCGCAGAAAGCGGGGATCTCCGGGCGTGAACCCCAGCAGCTCAAGGTGTTCGACGACCCGGACCGGGACCAGCGCGGCTGGGTCGTCACCGTCGCCCACCTCGACGTCGTCGAGGCCGAGGTGGTCCGCGCCGGGATCGCCGCCGGCCGCATCACCCTCGTCCCCGCCGTCGAGGCGGCCCCCGGCGGGTCGATCAGCCTGCCCTACGACCAGCCGCGCGTCGTCGCCGAGGCGCTCGCCCGGGTGCGCGCCGACTACGCCGACACCCCGGACCCATGGCGGCTGTTGCCCGGCTCCTTCACGCTGCGCGACCTCCAGCTGCTCCACGAGGCGATCCTCGGCGAGGAGCTGCAGCGCGACGCCTTCCGCCGCCGCATGGAACCGCTGCTCCAACCCACCGGGGAGATGACCGACGGCCGCCGCGGCCGCCCCTCCCGGCTGTTCGTGCACCGGACGTAGGGACCGGCAGTAGGGTGCTGTCATGATCTCCCACCGGATGCGCGCGCCCCGCCCGACGACCGCACTCGAGCAGGCGTATGACCGGATCGCCGCCGACCTCCCGCAGGAGTACCCTCCGGAAGCCCTCGCCGAGGCGCAGGCCGCCGTCGCCGAGCTCACCGACCCCACTGCGGCCGGTCACGACGGCATCGACGGTGAGCGGGAGGACCTCACCGAGCTCGCTTTCGTCACCATCGACCCGGACGGGGCGACGGACCTCGACCAGGCGATGCACCTCGGCGACAGCCCCATCGAGGGCGCCCGCTGGCGGGTGCGCTACGCGATCGCCGACGTCGGCCGGTTCATCCGGCCCGGCGGCGCGCTGGATGCGGAGACCCGCGCCCGCGGCCTCACCGACTACCTGCCCGACCGCCGCATCCCACTGCACCCGCCGGTGATCTCCGAAGATGCCGCCTCACTCCTGCCGGGAGCTGCGAAGGCCGCCTACGTGTTCGTCGTCGACGTCGCCGAATCCGGGTCCGTCGTCGCCCAGGACCTCGTGCGGGCCGTCATCGCCTCGGTCGCGCAGCTCGACTACGACACCGTCCAGGCCGACCACGACGCCGGCCGTCCGCTGCACCCGAGCATGGCCGCCCTCCCCGCGCTCGGCGCCGCCCTGCTCGCCCAGCAGCACGATCGCGGCGGCATCGACCTCGCGATCCCCGACCAGGAGGTCGCCCGCAGCGACGAGGACACCTACACGCTGGCGTTCCGGCCGCGCCGGGAGATCGAGGACGCCAACGCGCAGATCTCCCTGCTCGCCGGCCGGGTGGCCGCCGACCTCATGCTCTCCGCCGGCCAGGGGATCCTCCGCACCCTGCCCCGCCCGGATCAGGAGACGGTCGCGGAGTTCACCGCCGTCGTGCGATCGCTCGGCTTCGAGGCGGATGGCACCTACCAGGAGATCCTCGAATGGATCGACCACACCGGCGCCGACCCCGCCGCGCTCGCCGTCCACTACGCCTCGCCCATGCTGTTCCGCGGCGCCGGCTACACCGTCATCGAACCCGGCATGGACCCCGAGACCGCAGTGCAGGCCGCGGTCGGCGCACCCTACGCCCACACCACCGCGCCCCTGCGCCGGCTCGTCGACCGGTTCGTCCTGCCGATCGCCTGGGCCGCCGCCCAGGGGATCGCGGCACCCGAGTGGGCGCTCGCCGCGCTGCCCGAGCTGCCGGACCTCATGAGCACGGCCGGATCGCGCTCGCGGAAGGCCGAGAACGCCGTCATCGAGGCCACCGAGGCCGTGCTGCTCGCCGACCGGTTGGGGGAGACCTTCGAGGGCGTCGTCGTGTCCCAGCGCGACGCCAACCGGGACCGCCCGCCGCGCTACGAGGTGCACTTCCCCGAGCCCGCAGTCGTCGCCTTCGTCGAAGGCGAGGCCGAGGTGGGCAGCCGGATCGCACTCGAGCTCACCGCGGTGGACGTCGAGAGCGGGGAGCTCACCTTCGGGCAGTGAGCGGCCCGTCCTGGCGCTGCGTGCTGCGCATGAAGAACAGCGTGCCGCGCCGTGGGCTCGGAGCCGCGGGCAGGCGATTCACGGGGGTGCGTCCACGCGCCACCGAAAGGCGTTGAGCAATCTTTGAGGAACGCCGTGCTCCATCCGAGGCCGGTGGGAATCGTCTGGTCATCGACGCCGAAACCCCGTGTGAGCTTGAACGACGCCGTCCGAGCCACCAGCGTAGAGAGAGTGTCTGAAACACTTGTCTGGTACGTCAGCTATGGATCCAATATGTCGCGCGAGCGCCTCGCCTGCTATCTGCAGGGCGGCCGGCCGCCGGGCGCGCAGGTGACCTACCGGGGAGCGCGCGACCCCTCGATGCCCCGCGCCGAGGCGGGCGTCGACCTGCCGGGCAGCCTCTACTTCGCCGGTGAGTCCCGCGTGTGGGGCGGTGGCGGAATGGCGTTCTACGACCACGACGTGCCCGGCCCCACCCCGGCCAAGGCCTACCTGGTGACCGCCGGGCAGTTCGCCGACATCGCCGCGCAGGAGATGCACCGCATCCCGGACCCCGATGACCCGATCGAGGAGATCGTCGTCGGCCTGGAGGAGAATGCCCGCCACCGGGCCGGCCCCGGCCACTACGAGACGCTCATCGATGTCGGTCGCCGCGAGGGCACCCCGATGCTCACCTTCACCGCACCCCACGGCAGTGCCGCCGTCGAGCACACCGTGCCCTCGACCCCGTACCTGTCGATGCTGAGCAACGGCCTGCGGGAGGCCCACGGGTGGACCGCCGACACCATCGAGACGCACCTCCGGTCCTGCATCGCCGCCTGAGTGGTGGGAACGGGTGTCAGGCGACCTGAACCCGTGAGTCTGCGGTGACGAATTCGATGGCGAGGTCGCCGCCCACCGCTTCCAGGTAGCGGCGAATCGTGCCGATCTTCGTACTCTCGAGGTCGCCGCGCTCGATCTTCGAGACCTGGCGCTGTGAGACGCCGATCCGTTGTGCCACCTCCACTTGAGTCAGACCAGCATCGGCCCGCAGTTCACGGAGTCGGTAGGCGCGCACTTCGCTGAGCATCCGTTCCTTGTGCGCATCGACGCGTTCGCGATCGATCGGGTGCTCGGCAAGGAACTCGTTGATCTTCATTGCCATAATGCTCACTTTCCTTCCATGGTGCGCAGATGTTCATCGAAGAGGTCGTCGGCACTCGGGATGTGTCTCCGATACCAGCTCTTCCAGCGTCCCGCCTTGTCTCCAGCGATCAAGAGGATCGCGTGGCGACGCGGGTCGAAGGCGAAGAGGATTCGCAGCTCCGACCGGCCGCTCGAGCCCGGTCGCAGTTCCTTCATGTTCCGGTGGCGAGATGCGACCACGGTGTCCACAAGTGGACGCCCCAGGTGCGGACCGTGTTCCTCGAGAAGTTCGACAGCTGCGACGACGTGTTCGCGGGAGTCGTCATCGAGTGACGCGAGCCATTCTGAGATCAGTTCGATGTCGACGACCCACATGGCCAAATTATAGAACTCCCGGGTTCTATCGTCAAAGGTTCTGGTGCTGGTTCCCGGGGACCGAGGTGAGGCTGGGTGTCACCTTCTCCTTGCTCGAGCGAGGTGCCGCTCCTCACCTTCACCGACGAGCTCACCTGGCAGGAGATCGTGAATACCGGCGATGTCCCGGCCGACGCCGGCCCCCGGCGGCTGTGTTCGCCAGCGAGCGCCGCCCCTGCTCCGGAGGCGGATGAGAAGGGCCATGTGTCCTGAGTCCTCGTCGACCGTGACTCACCGGCCCACAATCACTTCCGGTAAGCAACTACGTCGGCGACCCCCAGCGTCGCCAGGGCTGCTGCGCGGAGGCGTTCGGCGACCACCGCCGTGTCGATCCGGCGCACGACGTAGGGCGTCGAGTTCACCATGCCGAACACCGCGTGGATTGTCACCGTCGCAGCGTCCTCCGACAGCCCCGGCGCGTGCCGCCTCAGCGTGGCGACCCACAGCGACACGTACTGCCGCTGCAGGCGGCGCAGGCTGCTGCGCGCCTCGGCCGGCAGCGAAGTGAGGTCGCGGTCCTGGATGCGGATGAGCTCGGGCTCGCCGAGCGCGAACGCGAGGTGGAAGTCGACGAGCCGCCGCAGGACGCCCGCCGGATCACTCTCCCGCACCACCGCACCGTCCCCGGCCGAGGCGCCGCCCCCGTCCGAGGCGCCCGCATCGTCCGGCCCGCCCGTATCTGCCGACCCACCGCCACCGGCCGCGATCTCCTCGCCCCCAGCGTGGAGGTACTCCGAGATCCCGACGAGCAGCTCGGCGAGGATGTCCTCCTTCGACCCGAAGTGCCGGTAGACCGCCGGACCGGAGATCCCCGCGCCCGCCCCGATCTCCTCGATCGACACCGCCCGGAATCCCGAGGCGGCGAACAGCCGCTTGGCGTGGTCGAGGATCGCCTGCCGCCGCCGGGCCTTCGCGGTCTGCCGCGTCGTCGCGCCCGTTCCCTTGTCCATCGTGCTCATGGTCGCTAGGATACCAACTGAGTTAGCCTCAATTAACTGAAATGGGGATCATCCATGAAAGTGATCGGTTCACCGCTGAACACGACCACTGGCGCCGCCCACGCCTCGGCGCATGCCGAGCTCATCGCCGAGCTCCGCGAACGGATCGCCGCCACCGCGCGCGGCGGGTCCGAGAAGTCCCGGCAGCGGCACCTCGAGCGTGGCAAGCTCCTGCCGCGCGACCGCGTCGAGCAGCTCCTCGACCCCGGCTCACCGTTCCTCGAGCTCTCCCCGCTCGCGGCGAACGGGATGTACGACGATGCCTCGCCCGGCGCCGGCATCATCACCGGGATCGGCCGGGTCGCCGGCCGGGAGTGCGTCATCGTCGCCAACGACGCCACCGTCAAGGGCGGCACCTACTACCCGATCACCGTGAAGAAGCACCTCCGCGCGCAGGAGGTCGCCAAGGACAACCGCCTGCCCTGCATCTACCTCGTCGACTCCGGGGGCGCGAACCTGCCCAACCAGGACGAGGTGTTCCCCGACCGCGAGCACTTCGGCCGGATCTTCTACAACCAGGCCACCCTGTCCGCCGCGGGCATCCCGCAGCTCGCCGCGGTGCTCGGCTCGTGCACCGCCGGCGGCGCGTACGTCCCGGCGATGGCGGATGAGTCGATCATCGTCAACGAGCAGGGGACGATCTTCCTCGGCGGCCCGCCCCTGGTCAAGGCCGCCACCGGCGAGGTCGTCACCGCCGAGGAGCTCGGCGGGGGAGCGCTCCACTCCCGCACCTCGGGTGTGACCGACCACCTCGCGGCGAACGACCCGCACGCGCTCGAGATCATGCGCGACATCGTCACCACCCTCGCCCCCCGCCCGGCCCCGGCCTGGGAGCGCACGGAGCCCGAGGCACCTGCCTGGGACCCGGATGAGCTCACCGCGGTGGTCCCCGTCGACTCGAAGGTCCCCTACGACGTGCGCGAGGTCATCGCGCGGGTGGTCGACGGCTCGCAGTTCCAGGAGTTCAAGGCCGAGTACGGCACCACGCTCGTCACCGGGTTCGCCCGGATCGACGGCCACCCCGTGGGCATCATCGCGAACAACGGCGTGCTGTTCGGGGAGTCGGCGATGAAGGGCGCGCACTTCATCGAGCTGTGCGACCAGCGCGACACCCCGCTCGTGTTCCTCCAGAACATCTCCGGGTTCATGGTCGGCCGCGACTACGAGGCCGGCGGCATCGCCAAGCACGGGGCGAAGATGGTCAACGCCGTCGCCACCGCCCGCGTGCCGAAGTTCACCGTGGTCATCGGCGGCTCCTACGGGGCCGGCAACTACTCGATGTGCGGGCGCGCCTACTCCCCGCGCTTCCTGTGGATGTGGCCCAACGCCCGGATCTCCGTCATGGGCGGGGAGCAGGCCGCCGGTGTGCTCGCCACCGTCACCCGCGACCAGAAGTCCGCCCGCGGCGAGGACTGGCCGGCCGAGGAGGAGGCCGAGTTCAAGGCCCCGATCCTCGAGCAGTACGAGCAGCAGGGCAACCCCTACTACTCGACCGCCCGGCTGTGGGACGACGGGATCATCGAACCCGGTGACACCCGCCGCGTCCTCGCGCTCGCCCTCGAGGCGTGCCGCTACTCACCGCTGACCCGCCCACTCGATGCGCCCGGCTACGGCGTCTTCAGGATGTGACATGCTCTTCGACACCGTACTCATCGCCAACCGCGGCGAGATCGCGCTGCGCGTCATCCGCACCTGCCGCAGGCTCGGCATCCTCACCGTCGCCGTCTACTCCGACGCGGACGCCGACGCCGCCCACGTGCGCGCCGCCGACACCGCCGTGCGCCTCGGCCCGGCCGCGGCCAGCGAGTCCTACCTCGACATCAGCACGGTGATCGATGCCGCCCGGGCCACCGGCGCGCAGGCGATCCACCCCGGCTACGGCTTCCTGTCGGAGAACGCCGCGTTCGCCGCCGCCTGCGAGGACGCCGGGATCGTGTTCCTCGGCCCCACTGCGGCTGCGATCCGCACCATGGGTGACAAGATCACCGCCAAGCAAGCCGTCGCCGCCCACGGGGTGCCGCTGGTCCCCGGCGTCGCCGAGGCGGGACTCACCAACGAACAGCTCATCACCGCAGCCGAGGACGTCGGCTTCCCCGTCCTCATCAAGCCCTCCGCCGGCGGCGGCGGCAAGGGCATGCACGCGGTGTTCGACGCCGCTGAACTGCCGGCCGCGCTCAAGGCCGCCCGGCGTGAGGCCGCGAACTCCTTCGGCGACGACACGCTGTTCCTCGAACGACTCGTCGCCACCCCGCGCCACATCGAGGTGCAGGTGCTCGCCGACGAGCACGGCACCGTCGTCCACCTCGGCGAGCGCGAATGCTCCCTGCAGCGCCGCCACCAGAAGGTCATCGAGGAAGCACCCTCCGCACTCCTCGACGCGGCGGCCCGGGCGCGCATCGGCGAGGCCGCCTGCAACACCGCCCGTTCCGTCGGGTACCGGGGTGCGGGCACGGTGGAGTTCATCGTCGCCGCCGACAACCCGGAGGAGTTCTTCTTCATGGAGATGAACACCCGCCTCCAGGTCGAGCACCCCGTCACCGAGGAGGTCACCGGCGTCGACCTCGTCGAATGGCAGCTGCGGATCGGCGCCGGCGAGCGCATCGACTTCACGCAGGACGAGGTCACGCTCACCGGGCACGCGATCGAGGCCCGGATCTACGCCGAGGACCCCGCCCGCGGCTTCCTGCCCACCGGCGGCACCGCCCTCGACGTCGTGTTCCCGGAAGGGGAGGGCATCCGCGTGGATGCGGGACTGACCGCCGGGCAGCGGATCGCCACGGATTACGACCCGATGATCGCCAAGCTCATCGTCCACGCCCCGGACCGCCCGGCGGCCGTCGCGAAGCTCCGCGCCGCCCTGCAGCGCTCCACGGTGCCCGGCATCGTGACGAACATCGACTTCCTCCGCACCCTGCTGAGCCGCGAGGACGTGGTGGCAGGCGAACTCGACACCGGGCTCATCGACCGCATGAGCACGGGCAGCGAGCTCGAGCACACGCCGAGCGAGGCGGACTGGGCCTTTGCCGCGCTCGCCGTGCTCGGGGACGCGACGAAGGCCCGGACTTCTGACAGCGTGTGGAACCGGTCGAGCAGCTGGCGCACCTCCCAACCGCCCGTGCTCCGCGTACCGCTGACCCACGACGACGAGGAGCGCCTCGTCGAGGTCGACCTCGCGAGCGTGGACCTCGCCCGGTTCGAACGCGACGGGGCCGGCAGTGGTGGTGCGGGCACGGCAGGTGCCGGTGTTGCGAGGCCCGCGGGCACCTCGGCCCAGGCGCCCCGCGGCCGGGAGATCACGGTCCGGGAGGACGGGGTGGACCGGCGGGCCACGGTGTGGACGACCCGGGTGGTCGACTCCCGCGCGCAGCGGCCGACCCTGGAGATCTGGGTCCGCTCCGAGTCCGGCATCTTCCGGTTCACCCGCGCGGTCGCGGACCCGACGCTCGACCCCGGGGAGGCCGGCGCGGAGGTCACCGCTCCCATGCCCGGCTCCGTCATCGACGTGCGCGCCGCGGACGGTGACGCGGTCGATGCGGGCCAGCCTCTCATCGTCGTCGAGGCGATGAAGATGGAGCACGTCCTCACCGCCCCCATGGCCGGCACCCTGCATCTCCACACCGCGGCCGGCGCCCAGGTGGCGCTCGACGAGCTGCTTGCCACCGTGACCGATGACGCGGGCACCGACACTCCTGAGACCAGCGATTCCTCCACCGACGCAGCTTCGACAGACAAGGACGGCCAGTCATGACCACGACCTTCACCCCCGGAATGCTCCCCGACGAGTACGAGTCGCTGCGCAGGAGCGTGGCGAAGTTCACCGATGACGTCGTCGCGCCGGTGAGCGCGGAGCTCGACGCCAAGCACGAATTCCCCTACCAGCTCGTGGCGAAGATGGGTCAGATGGGCCTGTTCGGCCTGCCGTTCGCGGAGGAGCACGGCGGGATGGGCGGGGACTACTTCGCGCTGTGCCTGGCGATCGAGGAGATCGCGCGGGTCAACCAGTCGCTCGCGATCACACTCGAGGCCGGGGTGTCGCTGGGTACCATGCCCATCCACCGGTTCGGCACCGAGGAGCAGAAGCGCGAATGGTTGCCCCAGCTCACCGACGGTTCCGGCCTGGCGGCCTTCGGCCTCACCGAGCCCGAGGCCGGCTCCGACGCCGGCGGCACGAAGACCCGGGCCGTGCTCGAGGACGGCATGTGGACGGTCAACGGCGGCAAGTGCTTCATCACGAACTCGGGCACGGACATCACCCGGCTCGTCACCGCCACCGCAGTGACCGGCACCCGGACCGGTAGGGACGGGCAGGAGAAGCCGGAGATCTCGACGATCATGATCCCGTCCGGCACTCCCGGGTTCACCGTGGAGCCGGCATATGACAAGGTCGGCTGGAACTCCTCGGACACGCACCCGCTGACCTTCGACAACGTCCAGGTGCCGGAGGAGAACCTGTTGGGGGAGCGGGGCCGTGGGTATGCGAACTTCCTCCGCATCCTCGACGAGGGCCGCATCGCAGTCGCCGCGCTGTCTGTGGGTGCCGCGCAGGGCTGCGTGGACGAGTCGGTGCGCTATGCGAACGAGCGGAGGTCTTTCGGGAAGCCGATCGGGGAGTACCAGGGGATCTCGTTCAAGATCGCCCGCATGGAGGCCCGCGTGGTCGCGGCCCGCGCGGCGTACTACCTCGCGGCATCGCGGATGCTCGCCGGGCTCCAGTTCAAGAAGGAGGCCTCGATCGCGAAGCTCGTCGCCGGTGATGCCGCGATGGACAACGCGCGGGACGCCACGCAGATCCACGGCGGATACGGCTTCATGAACGAGTACCTCGTCGCCCGCCATTACCGGGATTCGAAGATCCTCGAGGTTGGGGAAGGGACGACGGAGGTGCAGCTCATGCTCATCGCACGGGAGTTGGGGGTGGGGTGAGTAGGGGCGTCTACTTCGCATGAGCAGGGGCGTGCTGTGAGGACGATTTGAGCGTTCCGCGATTGCAGGTTCATCCCCGGAGAATGACGCACACTTAGGTCAGAGCTCCACCAATCCGTGCACGGTACCCGGTGATGGCTGAGAGTGTGGGCGGATCGATAGTCGTGGCTATAGGGGCATGGAATTGCTGCTAGTCAATTTCGCACATGTTGAGTGACACCTTCCCCTCATGCGTTCGTAGCGAATTCTGATGGGCCATCGTGTCGAGTCGCGTCTCTCCTTGGTCGTCACGACGCGCTTCAGTTTCCCTGTCGTGGTGGACTGAATGAGAATGGTTGCGTCCTCTGCGTACCCGGCATTGAGGAATGCGTTGAGGCATTCCATAAGGTCACCGACCGTGGTCTGCCCGGAGCTGTGGGGCTGATCTCGAGCTGTGGTGGTGCCTGCTCGTGGCGGCGTTCCTACTCGGCGAGGTACACGAAGTCGCAGACGAGGATACCGGGAGTGGAAAGTTCGTCGTTCCGTTCTTACAGCTCCCGGTCCTCCGTCACACGATAGAGAGTGGCGGAAGTATCAACGGTCCGGAGTTCCATCCCTTCGAAGCTGCCGCCTCGGTACTGGTGAATAATGCTCATGGGGCCAGCCGAGGATTCGCGGCGGACAACGGACCTGTCTGAGGGTCGCGGCGGTCCTTAGTGAAGGCCGACTTACCGCTCCGAAGGGCGACTCCAGGAGAACCACCGGGTGCGCGAGTGTCAAGCCCAAACTTTGGGGGCGGCTCCAGAGGAGGCGCTGGAGGTACTTCGCACGGGTCGCCTCGGCCTTCGCGGTGCCCCTACGAAGGGGCGGCTATAGAGGATCCGCCGGGCGCGTCGCCCGGGCCGCCAGCGTGCACAAGTCGATGCCGACTCAACGAAGGGGCGGTTGCAGAGGAACCGCCGGCCAGGATGCGACGTGCCAGATCACCGCGGTGTAGAGGGCGCCTCAACGAAGGGGCGGTTCCAGAGGAACCCTCGGGGTTCGTGTGCCGCCGGGCGAGGGTCAGATACTCCTGGCCTCAACGGAGGGGCGGTTCCAGAGGAACCGCCGGGGAACGTCGACAGGACGGAGATGGACGACTGGAAGTTGCCTCAACGAAGGGGCGGTTCCAGAGGAACCGCCGGGATCCAGTAGTCTTTGCCGGCGACGATGCGGTTGCCGCCTCAACGAAGGGGCGGTTCCAGAGGAACCGCCGGGGATCGCATTCACGCCGGGAGGCTCTACGATGACGGCGCCTCAACGAAGGGGCGGTTCCAGAGGAACCGCCGGGGTGGACCCGATGGATGTGGTGCGCCACATCTGGGAGCCTCAACGAAGGGGCGGTTCCAGAGGAACCGCCGGCGGACGCGAGCGCATGTCCAAGGCGACGCTAGTCATCGGGCCTCAACGAAGGGGCGGTTCCATAGGAACCGCCGGGTGGGGCTACACGGACGCTGCCGGGAAAACATGGGAGCCTCAACGAAGGGGCGGTTCCAGAGGAACCGCCGGACGGGTGCTCCGTCTGGGTGGCCGAAGCGTTCTCAGCCTCAACGAAGGGGCGGTTCCAGAGGAACCGCCGGCCAACTAAGGTGACGTCATACACGCCCTTGGAGCATGCCTCAACGAAGGGGCGGTTCCAGAGGAACCGCCGGTTCCGCGGGGCTGAACGTCTCCGTCTCGCACTACTAGCCTCAACGAAGGGGCGGTTCCAGAGGAACCGCCGGAGTTTCGCGGACCGGATCTCAGCGGACAGCTCGAAGCCTCAACGAAGGGGCGGTTCCAGAGGAACCGCCGGCCGGACCCAACGGGGAATGCTGCGACGAACAACGCTGGCCTCAACGAAGGGGCGGTTCCAGACGAACCGCCGGGTGAAGTCTCCGAGGTCGATGAGCGGTGCGGTGCCAGCGCCTCAACGAAGGGGCGGTTCCAGAGGAACCGCCGGGTAGGCGTCTAGTCGCGCGCATCGAGCGTCACCTCCTCGCCTCAACGAAGGGGCGGTTCCAGAGGAACCGCCGGTACGGTCACTGCCCGGCCTTCCGTTCCAGCCCGAGGGAGCCTCAACGAAGGGGCGGTTCCAGAGGAACCGCCGGCGCACATCGTCCGCGCCGTGAGCTCCGAGCAGACGGTGCCTCAACGAAGGGGCAGTTCCAGAGGAACCGCCGGTCGGCATCTCCCTGTACATCTGCCACCACACGATCGGGCCTCAACGAAGGGGCGGTTCCAGAGGAACCGCCGGGTGGTCATAGTGGTCTCCTTCTAGTTGTACTGACCGGACACGTTAGTCGGTACGGATCGTCAGGATCGATAACGTGCTGCCAACGCCTGGGCACGCACGTACAGCGCATCGCGGACGGATTCTGGCGCGAGTACGTCGGCGTCCGTGCCAAGGCGCCACACCGCCCATACCGCGTGGCGCAGGTCTTCGAAGGTCACGTCGAGCCGGACCCAATCATCCGGCTCCGGTTCCTCGGCGCGGACTGCTCGGGCGTTCTCCAGCAGCTCCTCACGACGTGACGTCTTGATGCGGATGACGACGGGGATGTGGTTCTCGGAGAGGAACTGTGCGGTGCGCTCGGCCCAGATGCGGTCGAGGTCGACCTGCGCAGGGCGTTGCGCCGGTTCGGGGAACACTTCGGCGCTGAGCATCCGAGACAGACGGTAGGTCCGATCGTCTCCAGACCTCGTCGCCAGCAGGTAGGTGTGCCCGCGGACGGTGACCAGTCCAATCGGATCGACGGTTCGACGACTCGGTGCCTTGCCGGGTGCCGCATAGTCGAAGCGCAGCCGGCGGCCGGTG
This sequence comes from Brevibacterium sp. R8603A2, assembly GCF_023072605.1. NCBI lineage: Bacteria > Bacillati > Actinomycetota > Actinomycetes > Micrococcales > Brevibacteriaceae > Brevibacterium > Brevibacterium sp. R8603A2. The sequence goes on along the minus strand of NZ_JALLGN010000006.1, from coordinate 3,024 downwards.
AGCACCGCGGTTCGGACTTCGCTCATGACGCCGTCGGCCAAGTCTTCGGTGGGGGCACGGCGAGAAAGCAGGTCGGTCTCCGGCTCCACGAGAAACCGTTTGGCCGCATCACCGAGGCTCATCTGGTGCCCCTCGGGTAACGCGTCGACGACCTTGCGCATCGCGGAGGCCAGTGGTGCGCTGAGGCCGAAGACCTTCTCACCACGGTTTGATCCGGCGGTGAGCAGCGCGAGCGCCTCGTCATGGTTCAGTCCGGTCAGTTCGGTGCGGAAGCCGGGAAGCAGCGAGAAACCGCCGTGTCGACCACGGTCGGCGTAAACGGGTACGCCCGCGGTCGAGAGGGCGTCGATGTCACGCAGCACGGTCCGCGTGGACACTTCGAGCTCTCCGGCCAGCTGGTCGGCGGTCATCCGGCCTCGCTGGCGCAGCAGCAGCACCAGAGAGACCAGTCGGTCTGCTCGCATGCATCGGATTTTACCAAAAATCATGACACAACATGTCATGTTTCCTCGGAAGGCTGGTAGAGCAGCGTCGAGGACGGCGACCACAGGGTTGCCGGGCGCTGGGCAACGAGCGAACGAACGGAGCAGCAATGAAACGCACGGCAGTGAACCCGGTGACGTGGTCGCAGGAGATGGGCTTCAACCAAGGGGAGGTCGTCGAGGGTGAGGCGCGGACCCTGTACATCTCCGGGCAGACGGCGATGGATAAGGACGGCCGGCCCGAGCACGACGGGGACATCGCGGCTCAGCTCGCGCTGGCTGTGGCGAACCTCGAGGCCGTGCTCGCCGAGGCCGACATGACGCTGGCGAACCTGGTTCGACTCAACGTCTACACGACCGACGTGGACGCGATGTTCCCGCACTACGGCGTGCTCGCCGGGAAGCTCGGGGCGGCAGGAGTCGCCCCGACTACCACGATGCTCGGCGTCACCCGCCTGGCGATCCCCGGCCAGATGGTCGAGCTCGAAGGAACCGCTGTCGCATAACGTTTCCCCCCTTTTGAACCTCATCTCGGACGGTCAGCAGGGTAACCCTGCTGACCGTCCGACAGTCCTAAGGAGTCCCATGTCCCACGCAAATGCCGCTCTGACTCCCCGCCATCGCCTCAAAGTCGCTTGCCTGGTCGTAGATGGCGGTTGGCCGATTAGCGAGGTCGCCGCTCGCTTCCAGGTGTCCTGGCCGACAGTGAAGCGGTGGGTTGACCGCTACGCAAATGGCGAGTCGATGCACGATCGGTTCTCGCGGCCGAAGACCTCGCCGCACAGGACGAGCAAGGCGACGACGAAGCGGTGCGTGAGCCTGCGCCTGAGACTTCGCGAAGGGCCGGTTCAGCTCGCGAGCAGGCTCGGTATCGCGCCGTCTACCGTGCATCGAATCCTCACGAGCGTCCGGCTGAACCGGCTCGCATACCTAGACCGCGCCACAGGCGAACCTGTTCGCCGTTACGAGCATGACTATGCCGGGTCGCTCGTGCACGTGGATGTGAAGAAGCTCGGGAACATCCCCGACGGCGGCGGCTGGCGCTATGTCGGCCGCCGCCAGGGCGACAAGAATCGCTCCGCTACGCCGGACAAGCCCCGCAGCAAGTGGTACAACCCCACGCTCGGGTACGCATTCATCCACACCGTCATCGACGACCACTCCCGCGTTGCCTACACCGAGGTCCACGACGACGAAACTGCCATCACTGCAGTCGCCGTCCTGCGCCGGGCGGTCGGCTGGTTCGCCGACCGCGGCGTCACCATCGAGCGCGTCCTGTCGGACAACGGCGGGGCGTACCGCTCGTTCCTGTGGCGCGACGCCAGCGAGGAACTATCGATCGCACCGAAGCGGACTCGCCCGTACCGGCCGCAGACCAACGGGAAAGTCGAGAGATTCCACCGCACCATGGCCGAAGGGTGGGCCTACGCCCGCTGCTACCGCAGTGAGCAGGAACGCCGCGACGCCCTGCAGTCCTGGCTGCACCAGTACAACCAGCATCGGCCGCACACGGCCTGCGGCAACCAGCCGCCCTTCTCGCGATTAACCAACGTCTCCGGTCAGTACATCTAGTTGTCTGGTTGTCCGCCTCAACGAAGGGGCGGTTCCAGAGGAACCGCCGGTGAGGGACGCGGGGAAGATGTAGCCGACCGAGATCGCGCCTCAACGAAGGGGCGGTTCCAGAGGAACCGCCGGGCGCCCAGATGTGCTCCTGGATCTGTCCGTCATATCCGCCTCAACGAAGGGGCGGTTCCAGAGGAACCGCCGGCTGCCTGGACCACAGCGCGATTGCGTGCGAGATTCCGCCTCAACGAAGGGGCGGTTCCAGAGGAACCGCCGGCCGTCCACACTGGTGCGGTGCGGTCCCGGTTCGTCCGGCCTCAACGAAGGGGCGGTTCCAGAGGAACCGCCGGATGGCTGGTCCGGCAGGACTGGCTGACGTCGTACATGCCTCAACGAAGGGGCGGTTCCAGAGGAACCGCCGGCGGCACAGCCGACGGAGACCTGCGAGGTGATGTCGATGCCTCAACGAAGGGGCGGTTCCAGAGGAACCGCCGGTCGGCCCCATGTACGAGATCACCGACGCCCACACCCGGCCTCAACGAAGGGGCGGTTCCAGAGGAACCGCCGGAGCTCGCTTTGGAGAGCCTTAGACAGCCGATCCGCGCCTCAACGAACGGGCGGTTCCAGAGGAACCGCCGGTTGCCAGTCCAGCCGCCACGAGCGGAGTCATCTGCAAGCCTCAACGAAGGGGCGGTTCCAGAGGAACCGCCGGGTGTAGGCGGTGAGCCACTGGGTCAACTGTGCGCGGGTGCCTCAACGAAGGGGCGGTTCCAGAGGAACCGCCGGCGGTCTGGATGGTCTCGTGGATGACGGGGCACTGCGGGCCTCAACGAAGGGGCGGTTCCAGAGGAATGAATCGTCCTTGGTTTGATTGAGGGTAAGCCAAACATCCTGAAAGGACATCGATTCTCTGATGGCCCCGTCGAAATACCCCCAAGAACTCCGTGACCGGGCGACCCGGTTGGCCGTAGAGGCCCGT
>NZ_JALLGN010000046.1:0-706 GCF_023072605.1 Brevibacterium sp. R8603A2 | reverse complement strand
CCGTGTGGGCCCACCACATGTACGTCACCGGTGCGGTCCTCCTCCCGTTCTTCGCGTTCATGACGATGCTCATCGCGGTGCCGACGGGTGTGAAGATCTACAACTGGATCGGCACGATGTGGCGCGGCTCGGTGACCTTCGAGACCCCCATGCCGTGGGCGTGGGGCTTCCTCGTCACCTTCGTCTTCGGCGGGCTGACCGGGGTCATCCTTGCCGCGCCGGTGCTCGACTACCAGGTCCACGACTCGTACTTCGTCGTCGCCCACTTCCACTACGTCGTGTTCGGCACCGTGGTGTTCGCGATGTTCTCCGGCTTCTACTTCTGGTGGCCGAAGTGGACGGGGCGGATGCTCAACGAGTCGCTCGGCACGATCCACTTCCGGCTGCTGTTCATCGGCTTCCACATGACGTTCCTCATCCAGCACTGGATGGGTGCCGATGGCATGCCGCGCCGGTACGCGGATTTCCTGCCGCAGGACGGCTGGACGTGGATGAACCAGATCTCCACCGTAGGTTCGCTGATCCTGGGTCTGTCGATGATCCCGTTCTTCTGGAACGTCTGGGTCACCGCCCGCAAGACACCGAAGGTCACGGTGAACGACCCGTGGGGCTACGGCTCCTCCCTCGAGTGGGCGACCTCGTGCCCGCCGCCGCGCCACAACTTCACCTCGCTGCCCCGGATCCGCTCCGAGCGCCCTGCGTTCGA